>QKFI01000288.1 GCA_003251455.1 Tolumonas sp. | reverse complement strand
TGGATCTAGCTTGATGCGACCAGTTCTCAGCATGTATCGCATATCCTTGATCGCAATCGCACCGCTATCTTTGAACGTCACAACTGCGCCAGCCTCTTGAGCAGATAGCGTAGTGTCGTAGTAGTCACGATTCATTGAGTAACTTACCAGACCAAGATCAATAGCCTTGTACTCAGCGCAAGCCTTCAATGCAGCATTAACCACCGAATCCCATAGCGACACCACCATATCTAGCGCGGACGTCTGCGAGCTGGCATTGATCCGAGCCTCTTCCGCCGTCTTCTCTCCGCCTTCCGTCATGAGTTTTGCACCCATGGATTCCATTTGCTTTTGCAGGTCGTCGAGAGCTTTGTTTAGGCTGCTGGATTCTGGTGCGCTTGTGGTTTCAAATCCGCCGCTCTCACCAAGGAAATGACCTTTGGTTGCCCCAACCTTGATTCCGTCAGGATTTGCAGTCTGGAACTGCTCCCAGCTCATTGATGTGCGAATGCCTAGCGTTTGCTGCCCATGGGTATGCAGGTTCTCACGGTAATCTGCCGACACCTGGTAATGAGCCAGATTAACAACAGCGATATCCATCAATGGTATTTGATCTAAGTCGGCGATGAAAAACGGAATGTAATTAAACGGAACGCCAACGCCGCGGGCTGCGCTAGATGCTTTCTTGGGGATATATTCCTCGGTTAACGCTTTTCCCGCCTCATCATAAAGCGCCTGCGTGTAGACGTAATCACCAAACGCACCGCCGAAAATCTCGCTCGCTTCTCCTGGTGGCCGCAGTCGCAACACTCGATAGGTCTTTTTCAGTTCATGGCTGAATTCATCAATAGGCACTTTCGCATATTCAACCAGCTTAACCATGGTAAGCATTTCACGACCGAAAATAAGCTCATAAGACCAGTTATCAAGCGCCTCCGCTGTGTATTCAGCAGCATATGGCATTAGATTTAATCGCGCCTCTTGCTCCGCTGTCATTCCATCTTCGACGGATGGATAGTCAACCAGGATACCATGCCGCCCAGCCTGCAATAGGTTGCTAACACCTGATTTATTGACGCTCTCAATACTATTCCCTGCGCCGTCAAAGTTATCAATAAGCGGTAGCAGCGCATCTGGCAGTTCATATGATGCAGGCTTACGGAATGCAGCCCCAACCATATCCCTGAGTGTTTTATTCGTAACGCCAAAGAAATAAGCTCGCTTCAAATATGCTTCATAACGCTCCGGTTCTTCTTTAGCGAAAGCGGCGGGCATGTAAATTTCACGCTTATCTTTCACTGTCATCTCATCTGAGCACATATCACGCACAAACTTCACGCGCTGGATCTTTTCGTTGTACTCTGGATGAACGCTGCTAATTGGCATGATTATTTCCTTACCATGAGAATTTGATTTTAACGTCTGCCATAGGTTTGATGACTGGCATTTCATAAACGATCGGATAGGTTGTCGCATCATTTTGATGGTCGATTATACCATCTTTTGACGGCTCACCGTTTTTGTCGTATGCCTGCTGCTCAAGCCCTCTCGCTGTATGAGGGCAAAGCGCATCATTTACCCACACTTTGCCAGACTCTAGCCCCTTATTCATCGATAAAACGCGATCTTTAACGGCTGGATTGCTTCTGTTAACTCGCACCTCAAATCCAGCTTGCTCAAACAAGGCAATATCTGAAACGCTGGCAGACACTGATTTTCTATTATTACCACTGGCATCTGGATAAATGATTATCTTATGGCCTTGATCTTTCCATCGCTCTTTAATGACGCGCACAACATCTGGCGTATCGAATAGATCGCACAACTCCGCCACTGCATGCCAGCCATTTGGCCGCTGAACATAAACCGTTGACGCCATTTTACCAACGTTGAAATCCTGCCCGATAAATAATGGCTCATTTTCTTTTATGACTTCGTGACTGCGGCATCTGTTGCGGTTATACGCATAGTAAACAGTGCCAGACGTCAAGTTAACAAATTCACCATCAACATAAGCGTTAACTAGTTGGCTGGGGTATGTATCGTATAGGGATTTAATATAATCTTTTGGCAGGTTCTTTGCGTTCTTTCGTGTACTAGCCTTTGTAAGTGAGTAGTGTTCCGCCATTGCTCCATCTTTCGCTGTCTGAACCACAAACAAATCATAAACGAAATTAAATCCCTCTGGAGTTGTTGTGAAATCAACAGTGTTAACTGGATAATCATCTCGAACGCTAGACATACGAGCGATGATCTTTTTCCATGCAGCATCAGCCTTCTGGCGCTTCATGGTGTCTATTTCATCTATCTGCGCATGATTAATATCAAAACCAACGATGCGGTGTGGATTCTCCATTGCTCGACATTTAACTACTGCGTACTCTTCGCCATCAAACAGAAGTTTGACCTCTTTCCGGCTTATATTTATGTCAACAGTTAGCTCTGCGTTGAACTCACCAGATAGCATTTCCCCGACTTCGGCAATTGTGGAATAGAAAATATCTGAGATCATTGGATAGGTCGGGGCAAAGTAACCTAGCTTTATACCTGGATACATCGCGGCAAGCATCCATTGACGAACGCAACCGACAACAGTCTTCCCACTTCTGTATCCACCGACAAACCCGTTAAACTTTTTTTTAACAGACAAAAATTCAGCTTGCGGCTTATTAAGACTGAACTCACGCGCCATCTTCTGACGCATCCTTTACAGCAAGCGTGATGCTGTAAGACTTTCGGTCTTTCTTGTCGCCGTCTTTTAGAAGCGGAGACTCTGCACTTAGCTTCATCAAGTTAAGCCCTATTGACGCCGCATCTATTCCAAGCTTGTTTAGGGCTGATATTGCCTGCAACTGCTCCTGACTTTCCATTGGGTCATCTTCATTTATCTTTCCAGCCTGCATTTCTGCAATCTTTGCCATCTTTGCGCTCACAACGCTACCGCTATGCGCTGCGGAAAGAATGTTTGATGATATTGAACGCAAACGAGAAGCATAGTCATTTACTGCGCACTGCGCATCAAAATCAAGACTTTTAATTGCGCACTCAGTTTCAACTACTTGTTTTGCAACAGCTTTAATCGTTTCTACGCGTTTTGATTTCTGCGCTCTAATGCTGCCCTCAGACACGTCGAACTCACGAGCAAGGGCGCGAATAGCCTCTCCGTCTAGCAGTCTGCGCTGAACTTCCGCCCATTGCTTTTCGTTTAACTTTGATTTGCGCCCCATTTATACACCAGCCTTATGTTGTTGACGATGCTGTTGTTTGTCTTTGTGGGTTTCTTCGCTGTGCTGGTGTTCGTGTTGTTCTGTATTGAGCGAGTCGGGAACTTCTTCCTGAGCCATCAGAACCGCTTGCCATAATGCATTCCTCCGCACTGGTTTATTGATAGTCTTATGCATCTCTACGATTGATGCATGGATACCATAGCAGAACTCATAGATATCATCACCAGCTTCTATCACAATCTGCTCAATGTTACTTGATGTGCGCATATTCGCTGATCCATGAATTGTGATCTTCTTCCCGCATTTGGTGCGAATCATTGCTATTTTCGTGTGAACTGACGCGACATCAACTTGCAGTTTGTTATCCACATCAAGCTTTTCGTAAAGATATGGCATTAAACCTGAGCGCTCGTTCGCAAAATAGTAATGGCTGATAATTATATTCATTTGCATTACATAGTCACCAACCAAGAGATTCCTTAGGCTGTCAACGTTATCTTGGCTCATTGATAGCGTTGAGATTGTGAGATCTTCAACTAGCCAATTATTTTTTACTATCAAAGCCTCGATGAAATCACCAAAAATGAACTTTCCATCAAGTATAGCAAAAACACGCTTTCCTTTTGTTATCTCTCCGATGTCATGAACCAACTTTTCAGCGTTTGAATATTTCACGCGATAGTCTGCAATGTCTTGATAATCATGCGGCTCAATGAATCTAGATTCTTTTTGCCCTGCCACATGCAACGGCTTAAATTTCCCGCCAATATCGAACAACGCCATTTTATAAACCCTTATTTTTCATTCGCTTATTTTATTATTATAGCAGGTGCGTAGAAAAAATAAACCCGCATTAAGCGGGCTTTTATGTTTCTAATGTTATTTGTCATTATCAAACTCAATCAGCATATCAATACAATGCCTAGCCTTTTCTAGATCTTCGATCCCAGCTTTATCTCTGAATCGAGTCACATACTTGATAATAGTATGCTGCAATGGATCGAGCCCGTTTTTCATGCTGTATTGCATTGGCTGGATAGCTAGCTTTGTGTAGTGATCTCCGCCGATTTGTGTTGATAGTGGTGATGCTGCATCGACAAATGAAACAGAAACCCCATCATATTGATCGACAACCTGATTCTGCTCATTCCATCGCTTCATAAACTCATCACGATGAACGATTGTTTTGTTCCAGTATTTTGGCTGTTCAGTTGATTCAAAAATTAATTTGCATTTTGGTTTATCATGCAGAATCCAATATCCACCGGATTTAATAGGTGCATATGCTGTTGCGTAGCATTTGCATGATTCCTTCCCGTAAACCGCAAACGGCAAATTATCCGGCCAATCTTCCGGCTTTATGTTATCCAAAAGAATCTCTATTAACTCGCGTTTTTTCTTGGTCATTTTGCTAACCCTCAAAATCTGGCAATTCTTCAAACTCTTCATCTGAAATTCTTACAAATTCAATTGTAAACTCATCTTCTTCAATTAAATTTTCTATGTAATCTTCAAGTTCGCATGCGGGAATAAGTATATTTGCTCC
>QKFI01000086.1 GCA_003251455.1 Tolumonas sp. | reverse complement strand
GATTGCCAGAATGGAATTTCACACCTTTACGCAGATGGAAACGTACAGTTTTGTCATTAATTTGTTCCCATGATTCAGCCAGACGACCTTCAAATTTCATGTCTTTGGTGAAACGAACCAGTGGATCAAATGACATATGCGCATATTGTAAAATACCGCCAGACAACTGTTCGTAAATGTCCAGTGACTCAGGGTCTGCATCCAGTGCAACTTTGACATTCACCGCAGCATACAAAGGCATAGACATGCCTGCTGCTAATAACAATGCGGCAATTTTACTTAATCCTGTTTTCATCTAAAGCTCCCTATTATTTGTATAAAGTGAACTGATATTCTGTTGCCTACTCAGTAACGATCTCGAGCCCTGCTCGACTCATTCCTTTGAATTCAGGCATCAGTGATATCAGTTTACGGCTGTACTCATGCTGAGGAGACAGGAATAAATCTTCCGTTTTTGCCACCTCAAGCAAAGTTCCTTTTTGCATGACACCAATGCGATCACACATTTGACGGATCACCGGTAAATCGTGACTAATGAACAACATGGTGAGTTTGAGTTCCTGCTGGAGATCCTTCAGCAAGTTGAGGATCTGCGCTTGAACCGATACATCCAATGCAGAGGTTGGTTCATCACATATCAAAAGACGTGGACGTGTCGCCAATGCACGCGCAATCGAAATACGTTGACGTTGACCACCCGAGAATTCATGCGGATATTTCACGCCTGCTTTACGACCTAAACCAACGTGATCCAGCAAATCACCAACGATCCCCTGAATCTGACGTTCATTGTCCGCCAACTGATGGAATCGGATCGGTTCAGCGATAATATCGGCCACCTTCATACGAGGGTTCAGTGAAGAATATGGATTCTGAAACACCATCTGCATGGCTCGTCGGAAAGGACGACGCTCGTGCTCACTTTTCAGTGCAGTCAGATCGATCCCTTCAAAAATGATCTGACCTTCATGGGGTGGATATAAGCCGGTAATCACGCGAGCAATGGTCGATTTACCCGAGCCAGACTCACCAACCAAGCCAAAGGTTTCCCCTTCCATTGGCTTGTACATATTCACGACGGGAAGGGAAAAAGGAGTCTTTTGTCAGGAAGCGGAGGCTCACATCACGAACTTGTAACAAAGCACCTGTATAGTGACGATGTTCCTGTTGCTGGCCTAACCAATGATTCTTCAAATCAATAGAGGATGGCTCTTCTGCTGATTCAATATATGAAACCAGTGGGAAACGAACTAGTTTGACATCAGAACGGGGCACTGCAGAAATCAAGCTTTGTGTATAAGGATGTGAAGGCGCACCTAAGACTTGTTCAGTTGTACCAATTTCAACCAGATCGCCTCGATACATGACGGCTACACGGTCGGTGATATTCGCCACCACGACCAACATGCAGCCGACCTGACGCTCTTTGCATAATTTTTTGATGAGCTGAAGAATTTGATCTTGAATGGAAACATCTAATGCCGTTGTCGGCTCATCGGCGATGATCAAATCTGGATCGCAGGATAAAGCAATCGCGATGACGACACGTTGACGCATCCCGCCAGAAAACTGATGTGGATATTGCTTGATGCGCAGTTCAGGTTGAGGAATACCCACCGCTTCCATTAATTCCAGAGCTTTCTCGAAAGCTTCATCTGGTTTTAACTCAGTATTCGCAAGCATGGTTTCAACCAACTGCTGCTCAACAGTAAACAGCGGATTCAGTGACGTCATTGGATCCTGGAAAATGAAACCAATCTTTGCGCCACGAATTTCACGCATTGATTCAGGATCGAGCCCTGAGATTTTTTCACCATTCAGAAAGACGTCACCACGCGCAATACGCCCTGGTGGACTCAACAAATCAATAACGGCATTGCCAATCGTTGATTTCCCGGCGCCGGACTCACCGACAACCCCTAATATTTCGCCTTTCTCAATAGTGAAAGAAAGATCTTTCACTGCCGCCATCACGCCATGACGTGAAGGATATTCAATTCTTAGATTTCTGACTTCCAGCAGGGACATCCGCCAACCTCTAGCCTTATATGATTATTTCCTATTGGACGACCATGACTGCACACAT
>QKFI01000315.1 GCA_003251455.1 Tolumonas sp. | reverse complement strand
GAGAATCTGGCTCATCCAGTCTTTGAGAAGCAGGTAGTCTTTGTCTGTTGCAGAAAGAATCGTATCCGCAGACTGTATATATTTTCCATCTTGCTCAGATAGCTCATCAGCACAGTGCAACACCATGTTTTTGGCATTCTCAAGGGTGGTTTCAAGATGGCATTGCAGGCCAGCGACTCGCTCACCCAGTAGGAAAACCTGGTTTTTACACACTTGACTGCAGGCCAATAGTTGTGCACCCGCAGGCAAGTCAAAGGTTTCACCATGCCAGTGAAAGACGCGCATCTGTGTCGGTAACGCAAATGGATTTACGTTCGCATCCGTCAATTCAATATCAAACCAGCCGATTTCTTTGGTGTCGTTTTGATAAATGCGGCTTCCCATGGCTGCCGCGATGAGCTGTGCACCCAAACACACACCCAACACGGGTTTGCCCGACTGAACTAACGCCCGGACACACGCTTTTTCATCGATAAGCCATGGATACTGTTCATCATTCACGCTCATCGGGCCGCCAAGAATGATGAACAAATCGAAATCGTCAGGAGCAGGTAAGCGATCGCCAGCGAACAAGCGACAATAACAAATAGTTGCACCTTTATTCTCAAGCCAGTCCTGAATATTTCCCAGCGTTTCAAAAGGCACATGCTGTAGCACGCAAACCTGCATTTTTACCTCATTCAATTACAAATGAACATTCTTTACATTTGTGATTGAAGGTAATTCTGCAATCCAATTTGGTCAATCAGCCGGAGCTGTTTTTCTAACCAGTATGCGTGGTCGATTTCCGTGTCGCTCAACTGCTTCTCAAGCATTTCGCGGGTCTGATAATCCAGCTCATCCTCACACAGCTTAATCGCAGCTTTGAGATTCTTAACCACGCTGTATTCCAGTTCCAAATCATTCTGCAGCATTTCTGGAACGGTTTTTCCGATATGCAACGGTTCACGGATGGTCATTTCCGGAACCCCTTCCAAAAAGAGAATCCGTTCAATGATCCAGGAAGCATGGTCTTTTTCTTCTAATGACTCATGCGAGATACGTTCATGGAGCTTGCTGTATCCCCAGTCTTCATACATGCGAGAATGAATAAAATATTGATCGATGGCTGTCAGTTCTCCAGCCAGCAGTTTATTCAATTCATTAATGACAATTGCTTTCCCCTGCATATCTCCTCCTACATCTGACTCTGCAGATAATTCTCGATGCCCACGGTGTCGATCAGGTTTCGTTGTGTTTCCAGCCAATCGAGATAGTCTTCTTCATATTCGAGAATATCTTCCAGCAAATCACGACTAATATAATCAGCGGCTTCTTCTGTTAATTGAATAGACTCCCGCAGCAATGCAATCTGATCGAGCTGAATCGCGGTATCACATTCCAGGATTTCCTCAGCCGTCTCGCCGATGCGCAGATATTCAAGATTTTGCAGATTTGGTAAGCCCTCGAGAAATAAAACCCGCTCAATAATGGCATCAGCTTGTTTCATATCTTTGATTGATTTTTTATAGGCGTGTTCATTCAGTGCATCAAAACCAAAATAACGGAAAAGACGGGCATGTAAGAAAAACTGATTGATCGAAGTGAGCTCCCAGGTCAGCACTTTATTGAGCTGTGCAATAACACGTTTGTCGCCCTGCATAATCACATCCTGATTGTTCGATTCCTATACAAAAAGCCTAACTGTTTTGCGGGTTTTCGCAACCCTTAACAAAGCAATAACAAGTAATTTACATGTTAAATTCTGTTGAAAAAAGCACCAGATTTCTTGAAAAAACCATTAATGAGACTTATTATCATCTATAGAGGCAGTAAGGAGATCACTATCATGCAAGTTTGTCACTGTCATGGTATCAATGATAAACAGATCAAAGCCGCAGTTGAGGCGGGGGCAGAAACGTTGCGTGATTTAAGCCGAGAGTTAGGTATTGGTAAAACCTGTGGCCGTTGTTTACCGCAGGCGCGAAGAGTCTTAGATCAGGCATTAATGCAAATCGAAGAACCGTCCAAGAAAAAAACGGAATCCGCAACAGTTATTGGCTTCTAGCGAAATCGCTTTGTTCTTTCTCAGTATATTTTATAGTCTACAATAAAAAGTAATGCCATCTGAGATGGTGAATTCTCAGATGGCATCTAAAATATCTCAAAAAATAAAAGAGCCGGGAATAACACATGTTGATGGACCTCATTCGTGGAGCTGGGTTACTCCTGTCATTGTGTTTAATACAGGGGTTTAATATCCGGCTTTTAAAAAATCACAAACACTTGCAACGTTGGTTTGCAGGTTTGTTATTTGGTGTCATTTGTGTCATTGGAATGGTACAAGCGATTCATTTTTCCCCCGGCGTTATTTTCGATTCCCGCTCTGTTATTCTCGGGATGGCAGGCTTGTTTGGTGGCATCACTGTCACCCTCATCGCCAGTATCATTTCACTTGTTTACCGGATCTCGATTGGTGGCGTCGGCGTCTATATTGGCTGTTCCATCATTATTGTCAGTGCGTTGGCCGGTTTACTGTTACGCTATCTCGTTTACAAGAAATACCTCCCTCTTTCGCCAGTTACACTGTTTAGTTTTGGTTTGGTATTACACGCCATTGTTATTCTTATTTTTACGCAATTTCCATCCGGGATCGTTGTACAGGTCATGCAGGATATTGCTGTCCCGTTAACCATCGTGTTTGCCTTTGCAACGCTGATTCTTGGGCTCATTCTCAATGATATAGAACAAAGGACAAACACAGAAAACGCCCTGATTTATAACGAAAACAAACTTCGCCTGATTATCAGAGGGATTCCGGACGCACTGATGATCATGGATGAGGACGGAAATTACATCGAAACACTGTCAAATTCCGATCATCTGTATTACGAAACAGCCAAAAAACTCATCGGATTCAATGTGAAAGATGTTTTGCCGGCAGAAACCGCAACAACGCTACTATCGACGATTCACAATAGTCTTGAACTGAATCAGAGTTTGACGATTGAATATGAACGCTTAACCGAGTTCGGACGTCGTCTGGTTGAAGCACGAATTCAACCATTCCCATTAGAAACAAAAAAAACCCGTGCAGTACTGGTCTTAGCAAGAGATATCACCGATCGAAAAATCAAAGAAGACGAAATCAGCTTTCTTGCGTTTTATGACTCATTAACCGGTTTACCAAATCGCCGTTTACTGCATGAACGCATTCAGCACGCGCTGGCTAACTGCCACCGAAACGAAACCCACGGGGCTTTGTTATTCATTGATATTGATAACTTCAAGACACTGAACGATACCCTGGGCCATGATAAGGGCGATCTGATGCTCAAACAGGTCGCTCACCGCCTGAATGGTTGTATACGGGAAACAGATACCGTTTCTCGCCTTGGCGGGGATGAATTTGTCGTGATGCTGGAAGATCTCAGTCGTATGGAGGATGTTGCCGCTAAGCAAAGCCAAACGATTGGGGAACATATTCTCGCATCCCTGAATCAGCCTTATCGTATTGATAGCTTGGAATATAACAGCTCAGCCAGTATCGGTATCACGCTATTCGATAATCATGAAGTCAGTAGCGATGATCTGATGAAACACGCAGATATTGCCATGTATCAGGCCAAATCAGCAGGTCGGAATACATTTCGCTTTTTTGATAAAAAAATGCAAACACTGGTGTCGATTCGGGCTGATCTGGAAAACGATTTGCGTGATGGCGTGAAAAACAACCAGATGATTTTACATTACCAGCCGCAAGTCGATCGTTATGGAAAAATACAAGGCGTTGAAGCGCTGGTTCGTTGGAATCATCCGAAAAAAGGCATGATCTCCCCGTCGGATTTTATTCCTTTGGCCGAAGAAACAGGCCTGATTACCAATCTGGGTAACTGGGTTCTGAAAGAGGCCTGCAAACAGTTAAACGTCTGGTCGAAAAAAGAAGAAACACGACATCTCACGATTGCCGTCAACATTAGTGCCAGACAAATTCACCAACCTGACTTCATCGAAAATGTACTGGGAGCCATTTATAAAGCCGATATTGAGCCGCAAAAACTGAAACTTGAATTGACGGAAAGTCTGCTGCTGGAAGACACCGAAGAAATTATTCAGAAAATGACCATCCTACAGGGATGTGGTGTCAGTTTTTCACTGGATGACTTCGGAACCGGTTATTCATCACTGGCTTATCTCAAACGCTTGCCGTTACACCAACTCAAGATTGACCAATCATTTATACGCGACCTGCTCACAGACCCGAACGATGAGGCCATTTCACGTACCATTGTTGCCCTAGCAGAGAGTTTAGGGCTGGAGGTTATCGCGGAAGGTGTGGAAACCGAAGCGCATCGTCGCAAACTAGCTGAGCTGGGTTGTTTCATGTATCAGGGCTATTTGTTTGGTCGGCCATGCCCTGCCGATCAAGTGTTGTTACCTTATCAGACTGCGAAAGAGGCGCAGGAAGAGAGCAACACGGTGCATTATCTGCAACCCCTGAAAGCGGAAAGCTAATCAGCCAAAATACTGGCTCCAGAATGCAGAAAATGGCATCACCAGAAATAATGCCGGTAGCATATTCACGATTGGAAAAATCTTGATGCCGCAGATACGTAGTCCCGTCGCCACCATGATAACGCCCCCACAAGCCGAGAAATCAGCTTGCATGGTGGGGCTCAGTAATGGAAGTAACAGCGCAGCACCGAAGAACAATGCACTTTGAATCACAACTTGAGGAATCGCAATTAACAGGACGGCGATCCCCAGTTCCGTTGCAAAAATGGCTGCCGTAAACAAATCAAGGATCGATTTAGTAAT
>QKFI01000060.1 GCA_003251455.1 Tolumonas sp. | reverse complement strand
TTTTACAGACACTGCTTCATTGATAATTTTCGAATTTCTTTTCGATTAATCAATTCTGCAAGTGCCCACACAGATTGCTTGATATTTTGTTAAAGAGCGCGACCGAGTAGGTCGTGGGACGCGCATTCTACGCCTTCCCATTTTGTTGTCAACGATTATTTTAAACAACCGCAACAACTGAAAATCTTACCGACTTACCGAAACCCCCAAACTGCTTCGCAATCCAGAACCGGTGCGGCTTGCGCCGTGTCAGTGAGGGCGCATTATAGGGAGCAAATTTTTTCTGGCAACCCCTTATTTCTCTCTTTCGCATCGTTCGCTCTAAAAACAAACGATCCGTATAAATTTTGTCACAATTGTCTATTTCTACATGTAGCGCAGCACAAATTATTCAGTATTTCCTATATCCACTTTAGTAATTATAAGTGAAAAATACAGTTCAACACATTTGTCGGAACTTCATTTGTATAAGTCGAACGCTGTTTTACCCCGACTTGATGGATACCTTGAGTTTAAATCCCTATCCATCCGTCAAATTCGATGCGGACTCTCGCGCTCTTCATTTATAGAAAAGCTTTTACTAGTTGGCGCAATGATTGGGTTGGATGACCAATCAGCGAGCTTAACGTATGGCTGTCATCAAATAAGCCACCTTGTGACGCACCAGTATCAGAGTTTGCCAAGAGCGCCGCAAACGGAGCAGGCAACCCAGCACCTTCAAGTGCTTTCGCAAAATCCGCTTCTGGCATGTCCAGGTATGGGAGCTCCTTGCCTGATGTTTCACTGATAATTGCGCACAGTTCTGCAAGGGTATAGCTTTCATCGCCAGCTAGTTCATAAACCTTACCGCGTTGATCTTCTGCGCTTGTTAAAACCACTGCTGCAGCCTCTGCATAGTCTTCACGAGCCGATGAGCTAATTTTTCCATCCTTCGCACAGCCAATGAATGCGCCGTTGGCTAATGCTGGAGCGATGCTTAATAAGTAGTTTTCTGTATACCAGCCGTTGCGTAGCAGTACATGAGGTACACCGGTTTCTTTCAGATATGCTTCTGTTGCGATGTGTTCTGCTGCTAACGCTAAAGGTGATGAATCGGCTCTTAATAGACTGGTATAAGCGATGAGTTCAACGCCAGCGGTTTTAGCTGCATCGATGACATTTTTATGTTGCACAGTCCGTTGTCCGACTTCACTTGAAGAGATAAGCAATAACTTCTTCACGCCTTTGAATGCAGTGGTTAATGTCTCTGGCTTTGAGTAATCGGCTTGACGAATGTCGATTCCCAGATCTTTGAGAGCCCCCGTTTTTTCCGGATTGCGGGCAAGCGCAACAATTTGATCTGGACTCGTTTTTTTAAGCAGATGTTTAATGACTAACTGTCCTAACTGACCTGTTGCTCCAGTAACTGCAATCATGGCTTTACTCCTGTCTTTCTGTTGAATCAACTCGATTTAGTATAGGTTGCCATGTACACTTACTAAATGTAAGTACGTACTTTTTTGTAAGTATAACTTTTCTAAAAGAAGGGGATGTTATGGGTCAAGACACTACTCCACTTATCGGTAGCGCCTTCATGAAAAGATTTGGCCGAGGCAATGTGCTGGTTAAAGAATGTCCGTCACGTAGTGTCTTGCAAGATGTCACCAGTCGTTGGGGTGTGCTGGTTTTATTTTCATTACTTGATGGCACCCATCGTTTTAGTGAACTCCGAAAAAAAATCACAGGTGTGAGTGAAAAGATGCTTTCACAAACGCTGCAGGCTTTAGAAGCAGATGGATTTGTCTTACGGATAGCCCATCCCGTTATACCGCCTCATGTGGAATACACGCTGACAGATCATGGCGTGGAAGTGGCCCGCAGGGTTGAAGAGTTAGTGGACTGGATAGAGTTGAATATCGGCGATATTTTGGTGGCACAACATAAATATGAGGCGCTTAAAGGTAGTAACGATTGAGCTACCTATGCGTCGCCATCAAATACTCGACATTGCCTACATGAAGAAATTTAGCTAAATAAAGTTTGGTAATAATCTCTTTTTGATCACTTGTCTCACGGCAAGATGCGTATGGATGTCTTTGACACTGGTAATTTTGTGCAGTTTTCGTGTGAATGCTTCATACCCAGCTAAATCTTTGCTGACGACCTCCAGAAGATAATCATATCCACCAGAAACAATATGAGCATTGACGACTTCCTCCATATCAGAGAGCTCTTTTTCAAACTGTGCGATGGAGTCGGCTTGGTGATCATTGAGGCGTATTTCAACAAAGAAAGACATGGTGATACCTAACTTATCGCGGTTCAGGATGGCCTGATAATCATCAATAAAACCTTCATCTTCCAAGCGCTTTAATCTTCTTGCACAAGGGGATGCGGAAAGACCAACTCTTTCTGCGAGTTCTGCTGTGGTCAATCGACCATTTTTCTGAAGAACCTCAAGAATGCGCCGATCAATTCTATCCATTTTTTTCCTTGGTGGTTTCTGTCAATAAAGTGTTTTTTATTGGTGATATCCAGCAAGAATGCCATTAATCAATAGGAAATTCACCGATTAAATGCGTGCTGATTGATAAAAAATATCCATATTACCTATCGGTTTTCAGGAATACTTTTTATGGAAAAAACAATACGCATGCCAGCTACAGATGCCTGCCTTCATTCTGTGCGGCCGATGATGAAAGGTTACATGGTGATCGCATTCGTCCTTTTCATCTGGTCAGGATTTGCCCTTTCACTACGAACAATCGGTGCATCGTCCCTGACACCTGCTGACGTCGCTTTGATTCGATTTTTAGTACCATGCGTGGTGTTAATGCCATGGGTAAAGATTCATGTTCGATCGATTCGAAGCCTCAAGATTTCAGATGCAGCATTGATCTTACTGGGAGGCGTGCCATTTTTCTTTTTGGCTTCATTCGGGGCAAAGCTGGCGCCTGCTGCCTACGTTGGAACCGTGTTAGCAGGAACACCTCCTTTTTTTGTAGCCATTATTAGCTTTTTCCTTTTCCGTCAGTCGCTGTCACCGTATCGACTGATTTCTCTGATGCTCATTATCATTGGCATCGTCATGATGGTAATGGGGAACGCGCTCGTGATTTCTCATGAAATTATTCATGGTGTCATGGTTTTGTTAGGTGCGAGTTTTCTTTGGGCAATCTATACCATCAGCCTGAAACGAGCAGGTCTTCATCCAATTGCTATCACATTCTTCATCTCCATCTGTTCATTATTCATCATGTTCATCTGCATTTCGACAGGCCTAGTTTCCAGTCACTTAGGGGCCTTTTCGATACAACAAGCACTGCCATTTGTTCTGATACAAGGCGTTGGGGCTGGTCTGCTCTCTACGATTGGCTATTCCTATGCGGTCAGTCAGTTTGGTGCTGCGAAGTCATCAGTTATCTGTTCGTTGTCCCCAGGGTTAACAGCAATTTTAGCGGTGCCGATTTTGGGCGAATCGCTGTCAATTTCCATTCTCGCTGGAATTTTTCTGACGATCGCAGGCGTCATTTTCTCGAATAATCATTCATCTAAATGCAGGTAAATTACATGATGTTGAGCAATATTCCGCAGGTTGGCGGCGATCCGTTGTGGTCTCTGATTGAAGCATTTAATCAGGACATCCGGAAACACAAAATGGATTTAATCGTTGGTGTTTACCGCGATGAATCCGGCAATACACCTATCATGCAAGTAGTGAAATCAGCCGAACAGACGCTGGCAAATCAAGGACTGTCGAAAGCTTATCGACAATTATCCGGCAATGACCTGTTTAACAAGCGAATCGCTCGTTTTCTGCTTGGCGATAGTCAGAGGTTGGAGAACTATTGTGCCATGCAGACAGTGGGTGGAACTGGCGCACTGAGATTATTAGCTGAGTTCATCAATTGTCTTTCGCCGAGTGCGACCGTCTGGAATAGCGAGCCCGGCTATATTAATCATCGACCGATCATGGAGTCAGCCGGACTGAAAGTGAAACCATATCGTTGGCAAACCAAAGATCAGCAATTAGATCTGAGTAGCAGTCTTGCTGATTTGGCGTCGGCAGCGGAAGGAGACATTATTTTGCTACATGGATGTTGTCATAATCCGACAGGGATCGATCCGACGGATAGTCAGTGGCGGCAATTGACGGAATTTTGTAAGTCTAAAAAACTGGTTCCACTGATTGATATGGCTTATCAGGGATTTGGCGATGAGCCGGATCTGGATGCTGCAGGTTTAAGATGCATGGCCCAGGAATTGGATTTGGTACTCATCGCATCCAGTTGTTCTAAAAATATGGGGCTCTATTGTGAACGCGTTGGTGTCGCAATTGTCCTGCTGCCAGAAAACGAAAATCACAGCCAAAATGTTCGTCATTTATTAGAAAGAATTACTCGGGCTAATTATTCCATGCCACCTGATCATGGTGCTGCACTCGCAGCAAAATTGTTTGAAGATCCGACGCCTTGGCTGAAAGAATTATCTGAATGTCGAAATCGGATCAAAAGCATTCGTATGACGCTTGGAAAAGTCCTTGACGAAATGGGGGCTCCGCCATCATTAACGATGATTGCCAGACAAAAAGGTATGTTCTCCATGCTGCCTTTTAACAAAGATCAGATGGACGCATTACGTGTTAAATTCGCTATTTATGGTACTTCCAATGGACGTATCAATATTGCTGGATTAAAAACCAATCAAATCAGAATGCTTGCTGAAGCCCTTGTCAGCATTGTTAGACAGCCTTGATTTTGTTGTGCTCAAACCTGGTTTTAAGTCACTGTAAGTATTGAACTCTATTTACATCCTTCAGATAGGATTCAATATTAAAAAGCCACCTCATTGAGCTGGCTTTTTTGTTTTCCA
>QKFI01000081.1 GCA_003251455.1 Tolumonas sp. | reverse complement strand
TTTCTCGAAGCCATCACCCATTTCTGAACCCGCATAAAGCAGGTTTCCTTTCAGGTCATAAGTCCATTGGTGATAAGGGCACACCATATTAGCGACTTTGCCGCGATGCGCAGAACAGATACGAGAGCCACGGTGACGGCAAGTGTTGTGGAAGGCATTGACACCACCGGTCGCATCACGAACGATCAAAACCGGGTTCTGGCCGATCTCAACTGTAAAATAGTCACCCTTTTTCGGGATCTCGCTAGTCATGCCAACGAAAATCCACTCTTTCATGAACACCTCTTCCATGTCCACGCGGAACATGGCTGGGTCGTTATACAGTGGCTGTGGAAGTGAATAATTCCGTTTACGGGATTCGAGCAGACCGCTCATCTCCAGGTCGTTTTGACTCATGATGTCGCTCTTCTCATATTATCCAAATATTCAATCTCCCCGCGGACGGGGCTCCTCCTGATGCGACAACAACCCTGTTTCCTCAGCCGGAAACCCCATTGATGGTATGGGTAACTGTCTAAGAGCATGCTGCGCTTGTGGCGGCTGTTTGGGTGTTCTATTCGCGACATCAATATGCACTGATAAAGACGTGATTAGTACACCTGCGTTTGTGATGTGTCGTTTAAGATATTTTCGTGTCGCGTATGAATAAATGACGGGCAACTATTCATTTAAATTACCATCAATACATCTGTATCTCCGGCGCATCTCGCGGTCATACAGTTCAGAAAAACATATCTGACAGGAAGTAAGATTATGACGAGCCAGCCTATTACGGTCGTAAATACCGACGCTTTTATGCCTGTAACCACCCAAACCTGGAGCAACGGTCGTCATGCTGTACGATGCGTGAAAACGATTCAGGAAACTTGGGATGTCAAAACCTTCTGCTTTATGGCAGAGCAACCGGTAATGTTCTTTTTCAAGCCAGGGCAGTTTGTGACGCTTGAGCTGGATATTGATGGTGAGAAAATCTTCCGTTCATACACCATCTCAAGTTCTCCTTCCGTTCCTTACAGCTTCTGGATCACCGTAAAACGAGTGCCCGGCGGAAAGGTCTCGAACTGGTTACATGACAATATTCAGGAAGGTTCAGATTTGGCCGTACATGGCCCGGTCGGTCAGTTTAACTGTATTGATTTTCCAAATAACAAGGTGCTGTTTTTATCCGGCGGTGTTGGTATTACCCCCGTAATGTCGATGGCGCGCTGGTATTATGATACCAATGCAGATGTCGATATGGTGTTTGTGCATAGTGCACGTACGCCTCGCGACATCATTTATCAGCGTGATCTGGAAAATATGGCAGCGCGGATCTCGAATTTTAAACTGCATCTGATCTGTGAAAAATATGATTCAGGGCAGCATTGGTCAGGCTATCGCGGTTTCTTCAACCAAACGATGTTGGACATGATGGCGCCTGATTTTAAAGATCGCGAAGTTTTCTGCTGTGGTCCAACACCGTATATGCGCGCGGTTCGCCATCTGTTGGAATCAGTTGGTTTTGACATGAACCATTATCATGAAGAATCATTTGGTGCGACGCCGGAAGAGATTAAAGAAGATGTGGTTGAAGTTGCTGAGCAAGCTCAGGAAGAAGCAGCCGCCATTACGCCATCTGACTTGCTCAGTGTTCAGTTCACCAACAGCGATAAATGTGCGCAAATCGTACCGGGTGAAACGGTGCATGCAGCTGCCGCAAAAGTGGGTCTGACGATTCCGAAAGCCTGTGGTATGGGTATTTGTGGAACGTGTAAAGTTCTCAAAGTTTCCGGTGATGTTGAAATGACGCATAACGGTGGCATTACAGATGAAGATGTGGAGGAGGGATATATCCTTTCCTGCTGTAGCGTGCCGCAGGGCAATGTCATCGTTGAATACTAAATGATAAACGCCATGTCGGATGACATGGCGTTTAGTTTATCAGCTGTTCAGAAATCTAGCTTTTACTAGATTAACGATCAGTTACTTTGGTTAACCAGTGATGGGTATCCGGTGCTTTACCCCATTGAATATCGTTCAGTGCCTGACGCAATTTTTGTGCGATAGGGCCAATTTCACCAGATCCAACTTTAACGTCCTGACCGTTGTGAATGAGCGTACCCACTGAAGTCAATACTGCTGCAGTGCCTGAAAGCATCGCTTCTACTCCAGGTTTCGCTGCGCGTTCGAGCAGTTCTTCAACGGATACTTCGCGTTCAGAGACGGTCATGCCAAGGCCTTTGGCGATAGTCAGGATACTTGAGCGTGTTACACCGTGCAGGAAGCTTGAATCCAATGCTTTCGTGATAATTTCATTGCCATCGACCAGCAGGAAGTTAGCAGCACCAGTCTCAGTGATATAGCCATTCGGGCAGAATAATACCTGATCTGCTTTGTATTTTTCTTTTGCTTCCAATGTGGGAGCTAAAGCACTGGCATAGTTACCACCACTTTTGATCATCCCCATGTGTGATGCACAGCGTTGACCTGTTTCGTCGATTAATAAACGCAATGCATGCGCGCCGCCAGCAAAATAATCACCTACAGGAGAAAGCAGAATATAAAGCATGGACGTGAGTGACGGAGACGCTGCTTTACCAACCGCTGGTTCTGTACCAATGTGAGTCGGGCGAATGTACATTGAGCCAGGAGGTACAGGCACATCTGATGCAAACTCTGACACAATATCAAGGATCATGTTTGATACTTGTTCTTTATCAACCGCTGGCAGAGAGAGTAGCTTGCTACTTTGTGCAAAACGTTCAATGTTTTGGTCCATTCTAAAAATGTGGACGCTACCATCTTCGTGACGAAATGCTTTCAAGCCTTCAAAACAAGTACTTGAGTAATGCAATACGTGAGCACCAGGGTGTAATGAGATGCTATCTGTCGGAACGATTTGAGTCTTAGACCATTGATTATTTTCAAATGTTGCTAATGCCATTCTAGGCATAAACACGGAACCAAAAGCCGCCATTATGATTTCCTATCGAATAAAAAATAAAACAGAACAGGTCTGTCTTGTTTGCCGTATTTTACGGACTACCAGTGATATTACTTACTAGGGAGTAACCGCTTTCCCTACTGTACGCATTAACGCAGGCGCAGGCAAAGTTTTCAGACGCCCATATGAGCCAATCAATAAAAATTTTGTCTTTATTGAGTACAGTTAAGTTCTTGACCTTCCCCAAGGGGAAAGCTTTATGCTCTGCTTAGTTTAATTATTTACTTTTTAATATGCGTTCAAACATCATCTCAACAACCTTGATAACATGCTTGGCATTAGCTTCTTTGCTTTTGTCAGGCTTTGCGTCAAGTTCAACAATGATGAACGCCATGCCAAGCAGCCCACAAACATCTTCTCACCATCACACATTGGTGAATAACACTATTTCGATAAAACAAAACCAATGCAATGTTGTAAAAGACATCAAGCGTGACTGTTGTCATCTGTCATGTGCACCTGTGGCTGCAATTTTCACAGATCCTGGTATCAAATTTGTTGTACAAACTTCTCGCGTTTTAGGTACATCGCCATTTTCAGGTGATGTCATCCACAGAATACAAAGTATCGATCACCCACCCAAGGCCTAATTCCTTCAGAAATAGTCATGATTCCTTTTGACGCGGGATGATACCCGCGTGCATTACGCCCTATTGGCGTATCAATCAACAGAAGACATGGAGAAAATATTATGGGATGTTGTAATCGTCCTCCAGTTGGAGGACCTAATAGTAATGATATAGGTACCATGCTGAAAGGATTGGGCGTGTTTATCGTTGTGATCCTGGTTTTAGCTTATGTGTTTGGCTGACGTTTATTTCAATCATTCCGGCCACTATTTAACGAGTGGTCGGACTCTTCAACGAATCATGATGAATCGCACTGCGAGACATCATTCTCTATAGCAGTGGCAATTACATGCTGCGATGATTTAACCAAGAAGAAAAAGCAATCATTGCTTCTTGCTGTTTAAATCTTGAGCTGAGTCAATTCCTGCGATCATGAAAAAAACGGGTTCTTGCTGACAAACTATACTATTCCTGAGAGCCGAATAAATACGCGGACGGTTTACTTAAATTCACTTCTTACGTAATAAATTCGCATAGATGCGCAAGACGACAAAGGAGTAGATTATGAGTTATAAACACATTTTGGTAGCGATTGATCTACATGAGCCAAGCGATACCGTCATTGCGAAAGCGGTAAACCTGGCAAAAAATCTTGATGCAAAAATATCATTTGTGACGGTCGATATTTCTCATTTAGATGCAGGTCTTCGTGATTATGACCCTGCCGAAAATCACTTAATTAAGGAAAGATTCGACAAAATGACAGCAGACCTAGAAGCGCTGCTCGATTGTGTTGGGTATCCAGTTGAAAATCAATTGGTCGTGATGGGTGAAGTGGAAGAAAAACTTGTTGAAACCGTAACTCGAGTTGGTGCTGATTTATTAGTCAGTGGGCACCATCATGGTTTCTGGAACACTTGGTGGTCTTCTGCTCGTAAACTCGTTGGTATTAGCCCTGTCGATCTACTCTTAATCCATATCTAGTGATTTAGTTGAAGCAGGTATCTTTAACATTGCAGGGCATCAGGGTTGATGCCCTGCTTGTTTGTTCATTCCAACCCATACCCTCAATCCAATGAAACCCAGTTGCAAGTTGTTCTGTTCAGTTCTGCCTGAGGTCACAGACCCAGATAAAGCAGAAAGTAGGGGCTGAATGAAAGCTATACTTTTATATATCAGCTAATGTTCCAGCGTTCAGTGTCATCCGTGTGGCGCTGGTATTTAGCAGTAATGTCATGTTAAGGAGAATACACATGGCGGTACTGACAGTTTCGAGAGCGATGGGAAGTCAAGGTGACTATATAGCTGCAGAAGTTGCGAAGGCTTTGGGGTATTACTTTGTAGATAAAGCCTTTATTGGAAAAGTGTTGCAGCAATATGGGCTGATTGAGTTCGACAAGGAGTACGATAGGCTGCCGGGATTCTGGGATCGATTCGACGCACAAAAAGAAGATCGTAGAAACCTAATGGGAGATATGCTCGGGTCAGTGATTCAGGCGATGGCTCGGCGTGGCAATGTGGTGATTCTGGGGCGTGGCGCTTTTAGCGTGCTTCATGGAATGGATGACGTGCTGAACGTGCGGATACAAGCATCCGTCGAGTATCGGATCAGACAAGTGATTGAACAATATCATGTGTCTCTGGATGAGGCTGAAGCACGGATAAAACAGGCGGACAACGTGCAGTCTTTATTTAT
>QKFI01000363.1 GCA_003251455.1 Tolumonas sp. | reverse complement strand
CCCGATTGAAATCATTCCCGGTGTGACGTCATTTGCTTGCATTGCGGCGCGTTCGGCGTATCCATTAGCGATGGAGCAGCAATCGATGGCGGTTGTGTCCTGCACCAGTCCTGAAGAAGAACTGGAACGAGCCCTGAGTCAGCATGAATGTGTCGTGATGATGAAGGTGTATGGCCGTTTTCCGATGATACGAAACATGTTATCGCGTCTGGGATTACTGGAAAACGCGCTCATGATGTCTGAGGCTTCATTACCGAATGAACAGTGTTTCCGTCAGTTAAGTGCGATCGGGGATGATGTGGTGTTGCCATATTTTTCCACGATTTTGGTGAATAAGCGCTGGTTTGCCTGAGTCAGCAATCGACTCTGTTCACAAAGGAGTTTAACCATGAATCAATTGAAGACAGGAACAAGTATTGGCATGAGTGTGTTACCCATGCTGATATTGTTTCCGCAAAATGCTTCAGCGATGCACATTATGGAGGGTTTTTTACCGCCTGCGTGGGCATTGACGTGGTGGATTTTATTCATTCCTTTTCTGGTGATCGGGGTCCGAAAACTTAAGCAAATCGTCAGTCAGGATAGCCACCAAAAAGTCTTACTGGCGTTATGTGGTGCATTTATCTTTGTCCTTTCTGCATTGAAACTGCCTTCAGTCACAGGAAGCTGTTCCCATCCGACCGGTGTTGGACTGGCAATTATTTTGTTCGGATTTCTGATTGTGCCGGTACTTGGTGGTATTGCTCTGTTATTTCAGGCTGTGTTGTTAGCACATGGTGGGATCACGACCCTCGGTGCTAACGGCATGTCGATGGCAGTGATTGGTCCACTTGTTGGTTATCTGATTTGGGTCGCAGCCTGCAAAATCAATCTTCGTAAAGATGTCAGCGTGTTTCTGTGTGCGTTTTTTGCCGACTTGGTGACTTATCTCGTGACCTCAGTGCAGTTAGGAATTGCCTTTCCCGATCCGAATGGTGGAATCATCGTGTCGGTGACAAAGTTCATGAGCATTTTTTGCTTCACACAGATCCCCATTGCGATTGCGGAAGGGTTATTGACTGTGTTGGTGTATGACCAGCTGACGAAGCGTCAATTACTGACCGTCGGGGGGCATTAAGATGAAAAAAACGATCATTCTCCTTGTGCTTATTGTCGGGCTGATGCTGGTGCCATTTTTTATTCCTCATGCTGGAAATTACAGCGGTTCAGATAATCAGGCTGAACAAGCGATCTCAAAGATCGACCCGAATTACAAACCTTGGTTTGCTCCGATTTTTGCACCTGCCAGTGGTGAGATTGAAAGTCTGCTGTTTACGCTACAGGGTTCAATTGGTTCAGCCATTGTGTTTTACATTCTTGGATATTACCGGGGAAAGAGGGCTGCCAATGCTAATCATTGATCAACTCGCTTATCAAAGCCGCTGGCGGCATTCTGACCCGCGATCGAAATTCGGGCTCTATTTGCTTCTGTTAATTGTGGCATTAACCAGTTCACCACTGATTCAGTGTATTGAATTAATTGGTACGGGCTTATTAACCTGTCATTTGCTGCGAATTTCTGTAGCACGGTATCTACGCTGGCTGATGGTGCCGTTGATTTTTCTGCTGGTGGGGTTGTTCGGTATTTTGATTTCAGTATCGACAGAATCCCAGAATATGCTGTGGTCTATTCAGGCTGGTTCACTGGTCATCGGTATTGATAAAGTTGGCCTCTATACTGCACATATGACGTTATGGCGTAGTCTCGCAGCTTTATCTGCAACCTATCTGTTTGTGCTGACGACACCATTTACACAAATGATCCGACTGTTACAAATGAGCCGGTTACCCAAAACGCTCATCGAACATATGCTGCTGACCTATCGTTTCATTTTTATCTTGCTCGAAGAAGCGGCTGCAATCCGCAAAGCGCAATCATTACGTTTTGGTTATCGCAATCTGAGAACCAGTTTTCAATCGCTAGCCATGCTCATCGGCATGTTGTTACAACGGGTGATTTACCGTTATCAGCAAATGGAAATCGCATTGGATATGAAACTCTTTCAAGGGGAGTTTCATTCATGAGTTTAACCACGCATTCGTTGTCATTTGCTTATCAAACAGGGCAAACAGTATTGCACGATTTAACCCTCGATTTCGGTCGAGGACAGGTCATCGGACTCTTGGGGGCGAACGGTTGTGGCAAATCAACCCTGTTTATGAATCTGCTCGGTATTCAGAAGCCACAACAAGGCAAAGTCTGTTGGCAGGGTGCAGCGTTGGGTTACGACAAACGCAGTTTACACATGCTGCGCCAGCAGATTGCAATGGTGTTCCAGGATCCGGATCAACAAATTTTTTATACCGATGTGGTGAGTGACATTGCGTTCAGTCTGCGAAATCTCGGGATTGACGAAGTGATTATTCAATCCCGTATCGATCAGGCGCTCGCGATGGTTGATGCAACGTCATTTCGTGACAAGCCAATTCAATACCTGAGCCATGGGCAGAAGAAGCGAGTCGCAATTGCGGGTGCGCTGGTGATGGAGTCCGAATATCTGTTACTTGATGAACCAACGGCAGGGTTAGATCCCCGTGGTCGTCAGCATATGATAGACATCATTAGTCGTATTGTCGCACAGGGAAAACGCGTTGTTATTTCGAGTCACGACATCGATCTCATCTATGAAGTGTGTGATTACCTCTACGTTCTCTCGCATGGCCGCTTACTGGCTGAGGGAAAAGAAACGGATGTCTTTCAGAATAAAACCATGCTGGATGAAGCGGGTCTGACGCAGCCATGGCTTGTCAAAATGCACACTGAATTAGGATATCCACTCTATAAAACAGAGCATGAGTTCTTCACCACACAACGCCGTTCATTGTTGAGCCAGAAATCCATTGAGAGGGAGGCTGTATGAGTTTATCCATCATGATTCAAGGCACTGCATCCGATGTCGGAAAGAGTGTATTAGTCGCCGGTCTCTGCCGCATCTTTACGCAGGATGGTCATCGTTGCGCACCTTTCAAAGCTCAGAATATGGCCCTGAATTCCGGTATTACCCTGACGGGCGATGAAATGGGGCGTGCCCAGATTTTTCAGGCGGAAGCCGCCGGAATCGCGCCCGATGTCAGAATGAACCCAGTGCTACTTAAACCTACCAGCGACCGGAAATCACAGGTCATCGTCATGGGGAAAGTACTCCGTGATATGGACGCTGTTACTTACCATGAATTCAAGCTGCAATTACAAAATCAGATCCACGATGTTTATCAGAGTTTGGCCAGCGAATACGAGATCGTGGTGTTGGAAGGTGCGGGCAGCCCGGCAGAAATTAATCTCCGTGATCGTGACATCGTCAACATGGGCATGGCGGAACTCATTGATGCGCCGGTTATCCTGGTTGCTGATATTGATCGTGGTGGTGTCTTTGCCTCGATTTACGGCACGTTGATGCTCCTGTCTGAACAGGAACGTGCCCGCGTCAAAGGTGTCATTATCAACAAATTCCGTGGGGATGTTGCGTTACTCGAACCGGGTATTAAACAAATTGAAGCATTAACGAATGTTCCGGTGATTGGGGTGATGCCATATCTGAACATTGATTTAGAAGATGAAGATGGCGTTGCGTTACAGCCGGGAAATCCGAAACATCGCCAACTCCGAGGTAATAAAGAGGCAGAACTGGATATCGCTGTGATTCAGCTACCACATATCTCTAACTTTACTGACTTTAATGCCTTAGCTGCACAACCAGACGTGCAATTGCGATATGTGGCGCGCCCTGAGCTGTTAGGAGATCCAGATCTCATTATTGTCCCCGGCAGTAAAAATACCCTTGGGGATCTGTGTTTTCTGAATGACATTGGTTTGTCGCAAGAAATCATTGCTCTGCATCAGGCAGGCGTTCCTGTCATCGGTATCTGTGGTGGTTTCCAGATCCTGGGAAGTCGCTTAATCGATGGTGTTGAGTCTGGCATTGATGAAATGGCTGGGCTGGGTTTAATCGATTGCACAACTACATTTGCCCGTCAGAAAGTCACCACTCAAGTAAATGGTTTTATTCATCCGAATGTCCATGGCTTGTTTTCAGCCTGTCAGACAGCCGAAGTCAGCGGTTACGAAATCCATATGGGTGAAACAGAACGCGGTGAAGATGTTCGGCCATTTACAGTAATTAATACGCGTAATCAGCAAACCGTCTTTTTTGAAGATGGTGCCGTCAATCCGGATGGAACGGCAGCAGGTACCTATATTCACGGAATTTTTGATAGTGCCGAATTTACACGGACGCTGTTAAACGAGATCCGCCATCAGAAGGGATTAGCACCCTTAGCGGTTACCGCATTCGATTATCAGGCTTATAAATCCAAACAATTCGATCTGCTCGCTGATGCAATGCGTGAAAACATCGATATCGAACAGATCTATCAAATCATGAAACAACAGGAAGAAAACAGGAGCGCAGTATGATCCTGATCACCGGCGGTGCCCGCAGTGGAAAGAGCCGTTTAGCAGAACAATTTGCCGCACAACAAGGCGACAAGGTTTTATACATTGCGACATCGATTGTCACCGATGATGAAATGGCGGAACGGATTGCGATTCATCAGCAAACCCGTCCGGCACAGTGGACGACGCATGAAGGTTATACCGAGCTTGGTGATGTCATTCGACATAAAGGTGCCGGATGTGACGCCATTATGCTCGAATGTATTACCACCATGATCACCAATCTGATGTTCGATAAAACGGGCGATATTCCTGCAGAGGAAATGGATTTCACCGCGATTGAACAACGTATTACCGCAGAAGTTGATGATTTGATTGAAGCATGTCTGGCATGCCGATGCCCGGTATATTTAGTCACCAATGAAGTTGGTTTTGGCATTGTGCCTGATAATTTACTGTCTCGTCGTTTTCGGGATAT
>QKFI01000346.1 GCA_003251455.1 Tolumonas sp. | reverse complement strand
GCCCGCTAGATTAGCTTCAAACTAAAAAGCTAGGAGCACAAAATGGAAAAGCGGCCTAATTTATACGCTTTAACAGGAAGCATGTTTTACTTTCTATCGAAAGATTATTCCGAATTTAAAAATGCGACCAGCCAAGACGGGAAAGAAAAAACACAACACCGCAGACAAATTCACCAAGAGAATTCGTCAAATCATAAACAATTATGAATCCATTCATTCAATAAAAAAGCCTGATTTTCAGGCTTTTTTATTGGGCTTAACTTTATTAAAACTCGTCAATCGAGCACTAATCCGACTGTCAGGAATGCGATCACAGCACATAGCGCACCTGTTGCGAAAACAGGCGCGTAACCAAAGCTATTTGCGATAAGGCCAGTACAAGGACCTGTAATTGCGTACGCAACATCCTGAAATGCGGCATAACCACCCATCGCTGTTCCCCTGGCTTGAGGCGGTACTTTTTGAACCAAGATACTGCCCAACGCAGGGAAAATGAGGGAACAACCACACCCGCTCAGCATTGCCCCTAAAAAAGCAATCATCGGATCAGTCGCAAAAGTGATGGTCGCAAGACCGATAAATTCAATCAGTAAAGACCAACGGATGACCGTGATATTCCCAAATTTATCGAGATAATGAGAACCGAAAATCCGGACAAGGATGAATGCGAGCCCAAATAACGAAAGTGCAAATCCGGCATTTGGCCAATCATTCACATGAAAATAGAGTGAGATAAATGTACTGATGACTGCGAAACCAACGCCTTGTAACGCTAAGATTGTTCCGGGAACAAAAATAAAATTGAGCACCTTCTTCAATGGTAGACGTTGCCCGCCATGCACTGGAATCGCAGGCATCTGACGGGCAATGAAGAAGCTTATAAATGGGATAAGCGTGATAACACATCCCATCGCCGCAAAGCCAAAATGCTCATGGATCAACAATCCCACGGGTGAGCCAACAGCTAAAGAAGCAAAGATAGCTAATCCGACCCATGACATGACTTTTCCAGCCATTTTGGGACCGAATAAACCAAGATTCCATGTTAAATTTCCAGTTAATAACTGACTTTCACCATAACCGAGTACCAAGCGACCGACAATCAATAAAGCATATTGGATCCATACAACATCCGTCGTGCTGGCAGATAACAAATACATCACGCCAGCCATTGAACAGAAAATGATCCCTCTGATTGTGGTCTTTTTAGCGCCAACTTCATCTGCCTGACGTCCTGCATATCCTCGCGTCAGGAGTGTCGCCAGAAATTGAATACCAACGGCTAAGCCAACATAAAAATTGCTCATTCCCAGATTCTGATGAACATATAATGAAATCACTGGCAATGGGATGCCGATCGTCATATATGAAAGAAACAACGAGAAACAGAGTTTAAAAAGGTCGCGATCGACCGCATTATGAGTATTGGATTCCATTCAGATTTACCAAACCAAGACATAATTATCGATACTGATTCGAAGTTTAAAATGAGTTTGTAAATGAACTATGTCAGTATTTATTAATTGATTTCACATAGGAAAATTATGCATTTGGACATTTTTTGGATATTGCGTGTATTGCCAGGCATTATTATCGGATTAACAATTCATGAATTGTCGCATGCCTATATGGCTTATAAATTAGGAGATATGACCGCAAAAAATGAAGGTCGTATTTCATTGAACCCATTAAAACATATTGATCCACTCGGATTTATCCTGATTATCATCGCTGGTTTTGGTTGGGCAAAACCGGTGAACATTAACCCGGACCGCCTCAAAAACACGCATCGTGATGAAATTCTGATTGCCTTAGCAGGGCCATTCTCCAATCTGGTTCTGGGCTTTTTAATGATTGGGATAACACGATTTATTCTTGATGTGCCGTCATTACGTTTCTTTTTAGGGGGGATCGATCTAGCACAACTATTGTTCTCCTGGGCGATTATCAATTTCGGATTATTTATATTTAACTTAATCCCGATTCCGCCCTTAGATGGTTCGCATATATACACAACATTTCTAGCCAAGAAAAATCCAGAATTGCTGAGCCAACTCTATAAATATGGGACCATTGCATTACTTGCGATCATCTTGATCCAGTCGAACTCTAAAATTCAGATCCTTCCTATCGGGGCCATGATTAAGGGACTAGCAAGCTTTGCCTTAAGTGTATTTGGCCTCAAATAAGATAAATATCACTCCGTAGGAATACCAATCCCCCTCTTCAACAAGGGGGATTCATGCCGTGACAAGTGATGCAAAAGGGAATTAAAGTTTTTCAAGACGGGCTTTGATTTCAACTCGACGGCCTCGGTCAGCAACTTCCCGACCTTCTCGGGCTGGTGCAGCCATCGCTTTCAGCAGATATTGTTTGGCTTCGGCTTTACGCCCCTGGTCCAACAAAAAATCACCATAGAAGAAATTTGGATCAATACCACTCGGATTCATCGCCAATGCTTTCTTCAACAATTCTTCAGCTTTATCGGTATTACCGAACCCAACAGGCCATCCAGGCACCTGATAGTACAGTGTTCCCAAACTGGTATAAGCCGAACCATCCAATGCGTTTGGATCTTTACTGATTGCCTGTTCTAGTTCTTTCTTCGCGTCTTTGACCAGCGATAAAGCCCCTAACCCGCCTTTGGCTCCGGCATAAGTGCTTTTCACAATAGCAGACCAAATCAACAAATCGGTTCGATCAGTGTGCATCTGACTTAGCTGATCTGCTGATTTGCTCAGAGTACTCAGACAAGACTCTTTGTTATCCGACATCGTTTGATACTGACATATAGCCCACTGATTTTGGATTTGTCCTAAAATGGAGTCGGCCGCCCAGGTTGAAGATGACACCAATAATGAGGCAACCAATGTAGTCCGAATAAACGAATGAGGCATGATCTAATCTCCCTTCTGAGATGAATGAGCAAAACGGCGAATAATTGGCAGCTGCTTGGCAATAGCTTTGTCTACAAGATGAGGAAACACAGCATTGAGTCTGACAAATAACTTCTCCGGCCAGCCGACCCAACACCGCAATTGATTGCGAGACAGTGCATCGACAGCTTGAAGTGCAACGACATCAGCAGTATCACTCTGTGTGCCTAATGCTTCATTCATGGCATTCACCGTCGCTGAATTGAGCGACGTCTGTGTTGCGCGCGGCGCGAAATACAGCACTTGCCGTCCTGACCCTTGCAGCTCCCGATTGAGTGCCTCACTAAATCCACGCAGGGCAAATTTTGATGCGCAATACACGCTATATCCCGGATAACCGATGCTGCCTAAACTGGAACCAATATTCATGATCACACCCTGAGGCGCCAAGTAAGGCAATATCGCTCGGGACAACAAAATCGGGACTTCGACATTCAGCTTCAATTGCTGGTGAATCTGCGCTTCCGACTGCTGTTCCAGCCACGCGAACTGATTTGTGCCTGCATTGTGGATCACTGCATCCAATGGTGATAGTTCAGCTATCCGGGTCAATAAAGTGGCCCTTCCAACCGACTCACACAAATCTGTCGCAATAATCTGATGTTGCCCGGCATTGGGTAAACTGGCAGCAAGTTGCGTCAATTGATTTGTATTGCGTCCCTGCAGTATCAATCTGGCACCTTGTGAAGCAAGATGACGAGCCAGCGCCTGACCAATTCCACCGCTGGCACCTGTGAGTAAAATTCGTGCTTGATCGAGCTTCATGCAGCCTCCGCTGTCAGTTCACGCAACATATCGCCATAGAGTCCGTACACTATTTTGGCAGCATGAATAATTGCTTGTTGATCGGTCTCTTGCGTGATTTTATCCATCAACCCGGAAAAAAATTTTAAGTGGTCCTGATCAAGCTCACCATGAGAAGTCAGATAACTCATGGTATTGGCTTGCAAACCCAACTGGGTTCGTAACTGTTCCGCAACCATCAAAGCCATCGACACACTAGTTCCTTCCAATACCTGCACCATGCCAAAAATACTCAGCGGATTTCCGCGATTGATTTGGTCATAAAGAAAAGCCACCATCAGTTCTATAGCTCGACCTGGATGCCCATGACGCACAGCCTCCGCATTACCGCCACAGGCAGCGATATCATTTAAAATCCATTCTTGATGGCCATATTCTTCATCGATGTATTCTGTAATAGCACCACGAACCCACTCCTGCTCATCCGACAAACGGCTACCAGTGGCCATCAATAAAGGCACTGTATGTCGCACGTGATAGTAAGCCTGAGCCAGAAAGGCCTTGTAGGTCTCAAGTGAAAAATCACCATTGTGACATTGTCCAACGATTGGTGCGGACAATAGGTATGCACGCTCTTTTGAGGTACTGTCCTGTAACTGCTGGTAAAAACTCATTGAGAACCTCCGGTAGTAAGCTGCAGAATTTTATGATGGTACTGTTGAAAAATAGCGTGACGACGTAAACGACCATTCATGGTCGATAATCCGCTGGCAGGAGATAGATCAGCCAGAATGATCTGATGGACTTGCGCGTAATCCGGCAAGCGTACATTTAATTGTCGAATTTGTTCGGAAAGCAAATGTGCACAGGAGGGATTAACCTGTATCACCGCGACGTTGCTTGGCAAGTCGTCGCCAAAAACAACGAGCTTGCTAATGGCAGAAAATAACTGAGCTTCGGCTTCCACCCATTCCGGCGAAAAGTTACGACCGAATGCTGTGATCTGGACATTCTTTTTACGGCCAGTGATCCACAGAAAACCATCTGCATCGCAATAGCCTAAATCGCCGGTGGCAATGATAGACTTGTCGGATGATAACGACGTGTCTTGCCCGAGATAACCGAGCATCGCGGCTTCCTGCACAAGGATCTCACCATCTTCAGCTATGGTGATCTGACAATGTGGCAAAATCTGACCCACACTACCTACCCGGTCCTGAACAGGTGTATTCAGTGCAACCACCGAACCACAT
>QKFI01000133.1 GCA_003251455.1 Tolumonas sp. | reverse complement strand
GAAAACGTATTGGAAAAAGCACAAGCACTGCTTGCCGAATAAGTGATGCTCCAGACTCGTTACAGTTTTGTTCACCCACTGTGACGACTTACCGCGGCTCTTTAACAGAGCCGCTTTTTTAATCTGCCAGAAAAAGAAAAAGCCGCTCATGAACGATAGCGGCTTTACCCTAAAAACCAGGGAAGATGACGACTGTTTACATCACATTAGAGTCCAGATCCTGCCATTTAGTTCCTGTTCCCTTATAAAAATTGTGATAAATTTGTTACATCTGCGAATAAACCGCATTTACGATTCACCAACATGTTGTAAAGACAATGGATTCCCTTCTCCATCAACGACAATCACAGCATGTGCATCACTGACTTTCGGAAACTGGAAATTTGCGATCTGGCGATCTAATACCTCGGTGGGTACAGCATGCTCCCGGTTCGTATTACCAGCATAAATCTCTGGCTCCGGTGCGAGAAAAAGAACCAGCGTGATCAGCGCATGCGATAATCCTGCCTGAGATTCGTTGCATCCCAAACCACAGTCTCTTGATTCCGTAAATGCGTTTTCAGTCGTTGCTGTGCTGTTGTCACGACCAGTTTCGGATTGTCCTGACAGGTGCGATCCCCCCAGAGTTCCTCACGAATATCATCCAGTGAAACCACGGTCATATGCTGACATTGCTGCACCACAAAACGCGATTTACCAATTCCACTCGGGCCACACAGTAAAAAGAGTTGGCCATGTTCATCTTTGTAACGGGAAAAACGCGCCACTGCCTCTGAAGCCAATGCAATCCGACCTCGTTGTAATGCATCGATTGCACAAGCCCGTAAATACGTGCGAGCAGCATCCGACTCATCTGCCAACAATTCAGCAAGTCCGGCAAGTTCATAGCTCTTTTGCCACATACCATAGGCATGGCAATGTTTGCGAAATAGTTCAAGATAGTCGAGTTGTTGCGGAATATTCTCACCAATACGTCCTTGCATATCAGCACATTCCAACCAGTAAAGCAGCGCCATATCAGCCCGACGCGAAAGCGCAATGTAGGCCCCCTCGGTCATCTGCTGCACCACCAGCATTTTCGGCATCTGATGTTCACCAACCAGACCAAGCACAGTCCAAATCACGGAAAATGAGAGTGGTAGTTTCATCAACTGAAACGCGAGATAAGAACGCCCAATCGCTTCATGATCAGGCGAGCCTAACCGTCGCTGACCACGAATCTCCATCCAGCGAGTACAACGTGTTTTCCCAACATCATGCAGCAACGCCGCCAAAATCAGCGCCTGACGTTGTTCCCCCTGAATATGAGTCGCTTCCGTTCGAAGTAAAGCATAAAGCGCATTGAGCACCATGCCGGTATGGATATGCACATTGCCTTCAGCATGCCAGGTAGGATCTTGCAGGGTATTTTTCAGATCGTTTAGCCAGACTATCTCTGTGCCCAACATGGCCACACATTCATCAATGGAAGGTGTTGCATCAATTTGCAGTTGTTGGAGCCAGTGGCGCATCAGGATCATCCGGATCAATCAGGAACGAGCCGGAATTGTATCGGTATCACGGATAAAACAAAACCGGGCGAACCCGGTTTTGAAATTGGTAGCATAGAATTCAACATAAGAATTTTCAGGATTTTTACGCGATGTAGTTTTTCCAGCCACCGAATGCTGTAATTTCTTCAGCACCTTCAAGACCACAAGGTTCACAGATAAAACCGCTCACCCACGATCCATCCGCCAGTTCAACTTTGCCAATGCCC
>QKFI01000389.1 GCA_003251455.1 Tolumonas sp. | reverse complement strand
CCACCTTCCAGGTGTACTTCAGCTTCTACAGTTGGGTTGCCGCGTGAGTCGATGATTTCACGACCGATCACTTTGACGATTTTAGCCATATTGTCAATCCTCGTTATTTAGATATGAACTACAAACAAAAGTTAAAAATTGTAGCTGCCGCAATATATGCCACAACTACGGATTTTGTCGATTAGTTTAAGTGTCTCTTCATATATTCCCCTGCGGCCTTAATAAAACCTTCAAACAGAGGATGTCCATCACGCGGTGTTGATGTGAATTCAGGATGGAACTGCACAGCAACAAACCATGGATGGTTTGGATTCTCGATAATCTCAACTAATTTCTTATCTGCTGACAGACCTGTAACCTTCAGACCTGCCGCTTCAATTTTTGGTAATAGCGTGTTGTTCACTTCGTAACGGTGACGATGACGCTCGTGAATAGTTTCAGAACCATATAAATCACGAACTTTAGAACCGTCTACCAGATGGCAAAGCTGAGACCCCAAGCGCATCGTGCCACCTAAATCGGAGGTTTCGTTACGAACTTCAACTTTACCTTCTTCATCAATCCACTCAGTGATTAAGCCAACGACTGGATAAGGAGTATCACGTTTGAATTCTGAAGAATGAGCACCTTCCAGACCCGCAACGTGACGTGCAAATTCAATCAGCGCGACTTGCATCCCCAGACAAATCCCTAAATAAGGAATATTGTTTTCACGGGCATATTGTGCAGCCAGAATTTTGCCTTCGACACCACGTTCACCGAAACCGCCAGGAACCAGAATTGCGTCTAAATCAGACAGTACTTCCAGACCTTTGGTTTCCAGATCCTGAGAGTCAATATATTTGATATTGATTGTCAGACGGTTTTTCAGACCTGCATGTTTCAGTGCTTCATTCACTGATTTATAAGCATCTGGCAGAGAAACATATTTACCAACCATACCGATAGTGACTTCACCATTCGGATTAGCTTCCTGATAAATAACTTGTTCCCATTCAGACAGATCAGCTTCTTTGCAAGCCAGACCAAAACGGTCAACAACCAGCTGGTCTAAGCCCTGAGATTTCAGTAACGCAGGGATTTTATAAATTGAATCTACGTCTTTCAGAGAAACAACCGCACGTTCCTGAACGTTACAGAACAATGCAATTTTAGCACGCTCATTCGCAGGGATAGCACGGTCAGAACGGCAAATCAGGATATCTGGTTGGATACCAATAGACAGTAGTTCTTTTACTGAGTGTTGTGTTGGTTTAGTTTTTACTTCACCAGAAGCAGCCAGATAAGGCACTAAAGTCAAATGCATAAACAGGGCGTTGTTACGACCAATGTCTACAGCTAACTGACGAATAGCTTCCAGGAATGGTAATGACTCGATATCACCTACCGTACCACCAACTTCAACGACCGCAACATCATGGCCTTCAGCGCCAGCAATCACGCGTTCTTTAATTGCGTTAGTGATATGAGGAATAACCTGAATGGTTGCACCCAGATAGTCACCGCGACGTTCTTTACGTAGAACGTCTGAGTAAACACGTCCGGTCGTAAAGTTGTTACGACGAGACATTTTTGTGCGGATAAAACGTTCGTAGTGACCTAAGTCCAGATCGGTCTCAGCGCCATCTTCCGTGACGAAAACTTCACCGTGCTGAATTGGGCTCATGGTGCCCGGATCAACGTTGATATATGGTTACTTTTAAACCACGCGCTTCAAGTACCGCCGCTAAAGAAGCTGCCGCAATACCTTTACCCAGGGATGATACCACCCCGCCTGTCACGAAAATATATTTAGTCGTCATGCTGAACCTGAAGATGTTTAGGAATCACGCTAGCGTGCGTGGCCGGAGAAACAGACGGGACAAAATTATACCGCATCAGCCAGCTCCTAACAACGGCCAACAAGATACTCGTTTTACTCATTGCCAGTCTTGCGTTACATCAACTTCATTTGATTTGTTTCACCTGCTGCCAGACACTCTCGAGTTCATCTAGCGAACAAGCTTTCAGATCTTTTCCTTCTGCTTTCACCTGAAGCTCTAATGCGCGAAAACGATTTTCGAATTTCCGATTGCCCGCCTGAAGTATTTTTTCTGAGTTAAATCCTAAATGTCGAACCAAATTGACGTTTGCGAACAGTAAATCACCTAATTCCTCTTCAACTGCAGATTGATTCACTGTGTCAGCAGTGATTTCTTGCATGACTTCATCAAGTTCTTCATGAATTTTCTCGATGACCGGTGGTAATGATGTCCAGTCAAAGCCAACCGTTGCGCAGCGTTTCTGGATTTTATGCGCACGCATCAATGCTGGCAGGCTCAATGGGATATCATCAAGGACACTTGTTGCTTTTTCATCTTTTTCCTGTCGCTCTTTCGCTTTTTCAGCTTCCCAATTGGCATTGACCGCTGAGACATCATCAAAAACCTGATCAGAAAAAACATGCGGATGACGGCGGACTAATTTTTCACTGATAGTCTGGACCACATCGTCAAAAGAAAACAGTCCCTTCTCCTGAGCTAACTGACAATAAAAAACCACCTGAAATAATAGATCACCAAGCTCTGATTTCAGTCCAGGAAAGTCCTGCTGTTCAATTGCATCCGTAACCTCATAGGCTTCTTCTATAGTGTACGCAGTCAGGCTCTGGAAAGTCTGTTTGCTATCCCATGGACAGCCGTTCTCCGGGTCACGCAATTGCTGCATCAGCTTCAGTAAGTCAGATAAAGAATAGGACTGAGACATGGTTGATCCTGAAAATTTATATGATGATAAAAAAAGCCACCCATTTAGGTGGCTTTAGGGATTATAGACGTTTGGCACTGACAACATCATTCATCTGATTGATTTTCGCCAGCATTCGGTTGAGGGTTTCGATATTGTAGATTTCCATATCAATATCGATATCTGCGGTTTGCTGGTTCACATTCGAGCGGCTACGCATCCCCAACACGTTGATTTTCTCATTGGCGATAATCGTGGTGATATCTCGCAATAAGCCAGAACGATCGTTTGCCGTGATCCGAACCGTTAAAGCATAACCACCGGAATAGTTTTCACCCCAAACAGCCTCAATCACTCGCTCAGGGTTTCTGCGGGCTAATTCTTTAAATTGCTCACAATCTTCCCGATGGATTGAGATCCCTCGCCCCTGTGTAATAAAACCAGTAATACTGTCACCAGGGATCGGCTGACAACAACGAGCCACATGCGTCATCAGGTTACCAACCCCCTGAACAACAATATGATCCCTTCCTGCCGATTGGGTTTTCACACGATGGTGTGTTTTGTTTTCCAACTGTGCCAATAGACGACGGTCTTCTTCTTCAGCAGTTGGTTTATTCAGTTTCTGTTCAAGGAAGTTCATTAACTGATTGATACGAACTTCGCCAGAACCCAGTCCTGACAACAGGTCATCAAACTCTAATAAGCTGAGTCGGGAATAAAACTCTTTTACATTTGAGTTCAGTTCATCTTTTGTGAAATGGAAGCCATGACGATCCAGTTCTTTATCAAACAGCTCTTTCCCTGCCAGAATATTCTTATCGCGATCCAGTTTCCGGAACCAGGAAGCAACCTTTGCGCGAGCCCGACTGGTTCTGAGATAACCCAAATTCGGGTTCATCCAGTCTCGACTTGGATTTGGCTCTTTCTGGGTTATGATCTCAACCTGATCACCGGTTTGAAGCTGATAAGTGAACGGTACAATGCGACCATCGATTTTGGCGCCAATACAGCGATGACCGATCATGCTGTGTACCTGATAGGCAAAATCGAGTGGTGTAGCCCCCGCAGGTAAATCGACAACATCACCTTTCGGGGTAAAGACATAGACACGATCTTCAAAGACCTGTGTACGGAGTTCGTCCACAAGTGAACCAGACTCCACCATGTCTTCCTGCCAGGCCAATAACTTACGCAACCATGCAATGCGATCTTCATATGCCGCACTGCGTCCGACTTGCATTCCTTCTTTATATTTCCAGTGCGCAGCAACACCCAGCTCCGACTCTTGGTGCATTTGCTCCGTCCGGATTTGGATCTCAACCGTCTTCCCTTCAGGCCCTAATACGACCGTATGAATCGATTGATAACCATTCGGTTTCGGGTTAGCGACATAGTCATCAAATTCACGCGGGATATGATGCCAGTGAGTATGAATGATCCCGAGCGCGCCGTAGCAGTCTTGAAGACGTTTCGTCACGACACGTACCGCTCTCACATCATATAGGTCAGAGAAGTTCAGATTTTTCTTTTGCATCTTGCGCCAGATGCTATAGATGTGTTTCGGGCGACCGTAAACTTCTGCATCAATACCCGCATCTTTCAGCGCATCACGCATGCTCTGCACAAACTCGACGATATAACGTTCGCGGTCGATGCGTTTCTCATCCAGTAATTTTGCAATTTGCTTGTAGATATCTGGATGCAAATAACGGAAGGATAGATCTTCTAATTCCCATTTCAGTTGGCCGATACCTAAACGGTTTGCCAATGGTGCATAGATATTAGAAATTTCTTTGGCGACCAGAACCCGGGTTTCTTCGTCCGCATTTTTGACTTCACGCAGGCAGGCAATTCGCTCTGCCAGTTTAATCACAACGGCGCGAACATCTTCCACCATGGCAAGCAACATACGACGTACATTATCAACCTGCGTATCAGAAACGTTACTTGCGTTGAGTTGTTGCAGAAAGCGGATCGCATCCATATCGATCACGCCTTGCAGTAATTGACCAATCATTGAGCCGTAATCAGATTCGGCTTCGCGAATGGTCAAATATTTTGGCTCGAGCAAAGGAAACAGAATTGCCGTTTTCAGAGTTTCCATATCCATATGCAATGTCAGCAGAATACCGATCATTTCGGCACTGCGTTTAGACAATCGCGCCTGCTCAGCTTCATCCGGGATCCGGTTGTAACAATACTCATACACCTGGGCCAGCGTGTCTTTATCCGTTTGCGGTAAATCCAGCGTGGCCATCCATGCCTGTAAATTAAAACCAGTCTTCAGATGAGTATCACGAACCGCGACCATGAATTATTGTCCTTATCATTGTCGTTCAAATAAAAAGAGAGACTCGACATGCCCTGTATGCGGGAACATATCCAGTAAACCCCATTGCGTCAGCCGATATTGTCCTAGCAATGGTACGCTGTCCCGAGCTGCGGAAATCGGGTTGCAAGAAACATACACGATTCGTCGCGCTTTCGATTTCGCCAACCATGGCATCACGTCTGACGCACCCGCCCGACCGGGATCCAACAGCACCAGATCATAACATTCCTGACGCCATCCTGCGCTGCGATATTCATCCATTTTTGTTAAATCGGCCCGATAAAATGCGGTATTAATCAGTCCATTAAGTTCAGCATTTGATTCAGCTCGGGCAACCATTGGCTGAACCACTTCAATGCCTGTCACTTTCTTCGCTTTCTGCGCCAAAGGTAATGAAAAGTTGCCCAGCCCACTGAATAAATCAAGAACGTGATCATCGTTTGAGACCTGAAACCAATCCATCGCATGTTGTATCATACGAGTATTAATATCTTGATTTACCTGTAAAAAATCACCAGGCTGGAAGTGAATTTTCAGATCATTCAGGAAATAGTAATGGTCTCTATCTTCACCAAACATTTCTTGCGATTCATTCATCTGAACCACGATCGGACATGCAGTTGATTCACTGAACTGCTGCAATTTCTCTCTGTCTTTTCCTGACAACGAACCCATGTGTCTTAACAACATGCTTAATCCGCTATCGGTATCATAGAGTTCAATGTGACCAATTAGTTTGGGATTTCCTAACGCTAAAAGCAGCGTTCTTAATGCAGGAATTAATGCTGACAAGGCTGGTGTCAGAACCGGGCAGGCGTCGATCTCAACCAGAGATTGGCTTTGTTTTCTACGGAAACCAAGCTGGATACGACGTGATTTCTGATCGTATTTCACAGCAAGTCGGCAGACTCGACGGTAGCCTTGATCTTGCGCATGTTCGATCCAAACTGGTGCAGGCAGGTCAATTTTTGCTAACTGCTTAAAGAGACGTTGAACGCCTTGCTGTTTTGCCTGCCATTGCATCTCTCTTGGCATCATCTGCGCGTTACAACCACCACATTCATCAAACACTGGACAAAACGGCATTTGGCGCTGAGATGAAGGCTCGAGTATTTTTTTTACTCGCCCGGCACAATGTTGTTTTTTATCTTCGGTGATTTGAATACTGACTCGTTCTGTCGGCAAAACACCTTCGACAAAACAGGCTTTTCCTTTCAGACGGCCAACGCCAGTCAGATGGTGATCCAGATTATCAATCGTTATTTCGATCGGTTTATTTGACAATGTTTTAGGCTGAGGTTTGAAAAACTGAACCATATCTCTTGGTGGCTTATCGTTAGGTAGGTATGATGCTTTCACAAGCACTGTGAAAACGTTATTGTTCCATATCCACGGGGCAAGCTGAACAGACTATGACGAAATATGGCCTGCGCGCCCGGGTACTGGCGTTTACTATTATACCAACTCTGCTGATCGGAACCTTAATGGCGGGCTATTTTATTTTTCACCGCCACCAGCAGATTGAAAATTTCATGATTGAACAAGGGACCAGTGTCATTGAACCGCTGGCAATTGCCA
>QKFI01000411.1 GCA_003251455.1 Tolumonas sp. | reverse complement strand
CACTTCAAACAACGCACAATTGCTGGTGAAATTGGTTCATCCACCATGCCACACAAAGTTAACCCAATCGACTTTGAAAACTCTGAAGGTAACTTAGGGTTGGCGAACGCACTGTTTGATCATCTGGCTGCGAAACTGCCTGTTTCTCGCTGGCAGCGTGACCTGACTGACTCAACCGTCCTGCGTAACTTAGGCGTTGCTGTTGGTTACTCGCTGATCGCTTATCAGGCAACCCTGAAAGGCATTTCAAAACTGGAAGCGAATGAAGCAAACATGGCAGCAGATCTCGACAGCAACTGGGAAGTATTGGCTGAGCCAATTCAGACTGTGATGCGTCGTTATGGTATCGAAAAACCTTACGAGAAGCTGAAAGAACTGACTCGTGGTCGCCGTGTTGATGCAGATGGCATGCGCCAGTTTATTGATACACTGGAATTGCCTGAAGACGTGAAAGTTGAACTGAAAAAACTGACACCAGCAAACTATATCGGTCGTGCAGTTAAACTGGTTGATGAACTGAAATAATTTTTTGTTCAAATTACCAAATAAAAAGAAGGCATGCTCTGGCATGCCTTCTTTTTATCCGGACGTTACATACGGCGCATATTGATATTCATGATCTGAATACGATATGCAATCTGACGCGGAGTCATACCCAGTAATCGTGCTGCTTTTGCCTGTACCCAGCCACATTTCTCCAATGCAGCGATAAGTCGCTGGCGCTCATCCAACTGTGGATCGTTGAAATCTACGTCGGTTGCAATTGGTGGTTTTGCTGTCGACACAGGTGCCATCGGCGCACTTTGAGGGCGGTCTGTTGTATGGAAGACGATCACATCACGGTCAATCAATCCAGTTTCCGACATAATCGTCGCGCGTTCCAGACAGTTTTCCAGTTCACGCACGTTCCCTGGCCAATCGTGCCCCATCAGCATACGAACTGCACCATCACTGATTTTCAGTTCTCGACCTTGTTTTTGAGACAATTTTTGTACCAGGAATTTTGCCAGCTCAGGAACATCTTCAATACGTTCCCGTAATGCAGGTAACTGAATTGGCATAACGTTCAGACGATAATATAAATCCTCACGGAACCGGTTGGTCGCGGTTACGATTCGCACATCAACATGAATGGTTTCGGTGCCACCAACACGTTCCATTTCGCCTTCCTGCAGAATACGCAGCAATTTAGCCTGGAATGAAGCGCTGATCTCACCGATTTCATCAAGAAACAACGTTCCGCCATCCGCCATTTCAAACCGGCCTTTACGTTGTTTGACTGCGCCAGTAAATGCGCCTTTTTCATGTCCGAATAATTCGCTTTCCAGCAGCGTATCAGGCAGTGCAGCACAGTTCAGTTTCACAAAAGGGCCGTTTGCACGTGGCGAGTTGTAATGGATTGCATTTGCAATCAATTCTTTACCGGTACCACTTTCACCGCGAACCAATACGGTGGTATCCCATTTTGCAACCTGACGAATCGAATCAAAGATCTGACGCATGATCTGGGTTTGACCAACCATGTTATCAAAACCATATTGACTGCGAACTTTACGACGCAGACTGTCACGCTCTGACTTGATAGCTTCCTGTTCACTGTGAACTTTCCCAACCAGACGGACAGTCTGACCGATCAGGTTGGCGACCATTTCCATAAAACGGGTTTTAGCCGGTAATTCAGATTCATCATGCGATTGTGGTTGTGCCGCCAAGACACCAACAGGCTGTGAACCAGCGCCAGGAATCGGCACACAGATAAACGGTAACCCGTAATCGTAGAGATTCAGTCGGTCAAGAAAACGGGCATCATCAGCGACTTTGGGAATAACCAGTGAATGTCCTTGATGCATTACTGAGCCCATAATGCCTTCGCCCATTCGGTAACGAATGCTTTTCACGTCTTTAATAATTTCAGCATCGACACCATGCACGGCTTGAATAAATAAGGCGCTCCGATTCTGATCGAACAGAGAGACCAAACCATATTGCATGTTTACTACATCACTGAGTGTTTGTAGTGTGCCGCGTAATGTATCTTCTAGATCCAGTGAACGGCTTAAGACAATACTGATTTGATGCAATGCATTCAGTTGCTGCTGCATCGTAAAAGTTTTATTTCCTGAAGAAAACAGACTAGCGTGTGAGTTCATTTTCTACTCCTCCTTGATGATGCCGCTCACAGGCAGCCTGAGCCGGATACAAGTACCCCCTAAATCACTCGTTTCCACTTCGATCACTCCTCTATGATCGTTA
>QKFI01000034.1 GCA_003251455.1 Tolumonas sp. | reverse complement strand
CCGCACTTTTTGGTAACAAAACAATAAAGGGAAAGGCCAATGCGACACACGCGAATCATTGTCAATCATTACGGTGGTCCAGAGGTACTTCGTGTTGTGGAAGAAGAATGCCCGGAACCAAAAGATGGCGAAGTCCGTGTTAAAGTGCTGGCTGCTGGGGTCGGCATGCCTGATATCATGGCTAGAGAAGGCATACACCCTGAAACACCTCAAGTGCCTTACACACCTGGTTGGGATCTGGTTGGCGTGGTGGAGCAACTTGGTAATGGTGTTCATAGTGTCGAACTTGGACAAAAGATTGTTGCGATGCCTATTTATGGCGCTTATGCCGAATTCGTCTGCCTGCCCGAAGATGAAATAATTCCCCTACACTCAGACTTGGATGCAGCTGAGGCTGTAAGTATAGTGTTGAATTACATCACCGCGTATCAAATGCTTTATCGTTCTGTTCATGTGCAATCAGGTGAGCGCGCTTTAATTCACGGGGCTTCGGGTGGCGTTGGTACGGCACTCTTGCAGTTGGGTAGGCTCGCAGGCTTGATGATGTATGGAACCTGTTCCACATCACAGGGAGCATCGGCCATTTCCGAACTAGGTGCGACAGCAATTGATTACAAGAAACAAGATGTGATAGCGGAAGTGCTCCGTCTCACCACAGATGGCGTAGATTATGTATTTGATCCAATCGGAGGTGCTCATCTCTGGCAATCCCGTAAGGCTTTGCGCCGTGGCGGAAAAGTTGTGGGCTATGGCACGACGACTACCTTGCGTGCAAAGGGACTTGATTCGGGCAATACGGGTCATCGCAATCGCCTTCATGGCGTTCCGATTTTCGCTTTATACCTCATCGGTGGCTGGCTACTTCCTGGACATAAAAGAATCGTACCTTACAGTATCCAGACGCTCAAACGATTGAAACCAGAATGGTTTCGCCAAGATTTGATAACACTACTGGATATGCTACATCAGCGAAAGATCAAACCACTGATTGCACAAAGGTTTCCCCTCGCAGAAGCAAAGCAGGCACATGAATTACTCGCAAAGGGTGGCGTAATCGGTAAGATTGTGCTTGTGCCTAACGAGATATAACTAGATACAGGGGCGGCATCACAACAAATTGGTGCGAGACCGCTTCACGACCCCTCAATTAAAAGTTGTGTCGTTTTGGATTTTCTGCTGATTTCCTGCGGGGGACTTACAACCTAACTTTTCTCAAAATTACGCTTCACTTTCATGGCCTCATTTGCCAATCTACCCCAATCAAATCCCATAGTGCACGAATGCTTTATTCTCCTCTCCTGCCCTATACATTTCCGTTGCTGATTCAGTTCCAGATGCGGTAGCTTTACCTTTCATTTCTTTGCATATTGTCGAGGTTCAGAATGCAATCCTATATGTCGTTGATAGCCATTGCCGGTGCATTAATGGCTGGCGCAATCAGTCCAGGCCCGAGCTTTTTGTTTGTTGCCCGAAATTCGATTGCGTTATCACGAAATCATGGATTAGCAACGGCTTTCGGCATGGGGTTCGGTACGCTCATTTTTACCGTGTTAGCTTTGATGGGCTTACAGGCTATTTTTATCGTTGTGCCTTTCGCGTTCTGGGCTTTGAAAGTTTTAGGCGGTTTATATCTTTGTTATATCGCTTATAAAACCCTTCGTTTTGCACGCCTACCAATGAATCACGAGTTGAACATTGAGATTTCTAAAATGACACTCAGAAAAACCATCTCTTTTGGTTTGCTAACGCAACTCAGTAACCCCAAAACTGCGATTGTTTTGGCCAGTGTTTATTCTGCCCTGTTACCACAAGTCATACCGTTGTCGTTTTACTTCATCATCCCAGCTTTAGCATTCTGCATTGATGCTGGTTGGTATGTGGTTGTTGCTTTTGTTCTGTCATCCGAAACACCAAGAAAAGCTTATCTGAAATTCAAAACCTTCTTTGATTCAACAGCAGGCTCTGTCATGGCGCTTCTTGGTTTAAAACTAATTTTCAGCAGCAAATAATGCACAACAAAAACTTGAAACTGGACGGCATTACATGCCGCTATTTAAATAAATAGTTATGCATTGAACACGTGGACAGACAAATGAATGTCAAATTATTAAGTATCTCTCTTATTCTCTCGATGGTTATTTTAGGTGAAGCAAACGCATTAGACAGTTACCAGCAATCTGAAATGGTGGCGGCTCACAATCAATATCGATCTGAGGTTGGAGTATCTTCCAAAGTTACCTGGTCAGAAGAACTCGGTGAAATGGCACAAGCTTATGCCAATAAACTAAAGAACGATCGCGGTTGCAATCCTACTCATAGTCAAACCAATGAGGTAGGAGAAAACCTGTTCTGGGCAAGCGCGATTAGATATTCAACAGGTGAAACTGAAGTCCAACAGATCACTGCTAAACAAGTTGCTGACGCTTGGGGTAGTGAAAAATTTGATTATCATTACCCAACTAATTCATGTGCTGATGGCAAGGTTTGTGGTCATTACACTCAAATGGTTTGGGAAAATACTTCTGAAATTGGCTGTGCTAAAGCGATATGTGCCGATAACTCTCAAATTTGGGTTTGTAACTATTATCCGGCAGGAAATTATATTGGGAAAAAGCCTTATTAATAAATCAACCCATATCTTAAAAATCCGATATATTATAAATATTGCAATACTAAACGTGCATAACAATAACCAAAATCTGGACGGCATTTCATGCCGCCATTTTTAAAAGGAAGATGACCATGCTAAATAAATTCAACGATATTTTTTCCAGATATACCAACCATCCTGATTTCGGCAAGCTATTGCTCCGACTCACTTTCGGGATTCTAATGTTATTCCACGGAGTGGCGAAGGTTAACCACGGAGTTGACTGGATTTACAGTCTTCTTGAAACCAAAGGTTTACCCGGTTTTATTGCATATGGCGTATTTATTGGTGAAATAATAGCTCCAATCCTTATCATCATAGGCTACTTAACCCGCCCCGCAGCAATGGTTTATGCAGTTAATATTATTGTGGCAACTTTGTTGGTGGGGATGGGTAAGTTTTTCACCCTTACTCAAGTTGGAGCTTGGGGGCTAGAAACCGAGACTATCTATATTCTGGGCGGGTTCTGTATTATGTTTCTCGGAGCGGGGAAATATAGTCTGTCGGATAAAACCAGTTAAGATTCTTAATTGAAGAAACCAATAAAATCCCGCTCTATCATCTCAGTGGTGGGATTTTTTATTTTAACTGATATAGTTTTACAGCAACTCTGATTTAAAAAATCGTATAACAAAAACCTAGCGACGACGCGGTTTGCCGGTTTTAGCTTTGTTGCTACCGCTTTGTCCAAGCGCTTTAGCGCGTAGGGTTTTCTTAGATGGTTTACCCTTCGTGCTGCTTGCCTCTTCTTGCACCATTAAATTCGGCTCGAAGCCTTCCATCCACTGCAGGATAAAATGTTCGCCAGTGAGTTTTTCTACGTCTTCGAGTAGGTATTTCTCTTTATTCGAGACCAACGAAACAGCCAAACCCGCTTGACCTGCACGGCCTGTTCGACCAATACGGTGAATATAGTCTTCGGCGTTGTAAGGCAGCTCATAATTGATCACGTATTGCAGTTGCTTGATGTCCAACCCGCGCGCGGCCACATCGGTGGCGACAAGCGCACGCACTTGACCGGTTTTAAACTCTTCCAAGCCGCGATCGCGGGCGCCTTGGGATTTATCGCCATGTACAGCAGCAGCGCTGATGCCATCTTTCTCAAGCTCTTTAGCAAGCTCATCCACCGCTTGTTTGGTACGAGTGAAGATAAGTACCTGTTGCCAATTTTTTGAGCCTATCAGGTACGCAACTAACCCTGCTTTACGTTTGTTGTCGACTTCGTAAAAGCGTTGTTCAATTTTCGCTGCCGTGGCATTTCGTTCGGCAACTTCGATCAGTTTTGGCTGCTTTAAAATGTTTTTGCTCAGGGCAAACACTTCATCGTTAAAGGTTGCGGAGAAGAACAAGGTTTGGCGCGTTTCGGGTAGGCGTTTTAGGATGCGCTTGATATCGACAATAAAGCCCATATCCAACATGCGATCCGCTTCATCGAGAACCAGTGTCTCAACCGTACTTAGGTCGATAACCTCTTTGATCGCAAGTTCTAGCAAACGGCCCGGTGTAGCCACAAGGACATCACAGCCTTCGTTTAACGCATCGATCTGCGGGTTAATACTCGCTCCGCCGTAAGCCACGACTGAATTGAGACCTAAACCTTGACTGTATTTCACAAAGCTTTTGTGTACTTGTTGAGCCAGTTCCCGCGTTGGAGTCAGTACTAACACACGAATGGCTTTTTCAGATGTTTCTCGAACGAGGTGACGCTGAATCAATGGCAAGGCAAATGCGGCTGTTTTACCTGTTCCCGTTTGAGCCCCCGCCATGACATCGTGACCCGCAAGGACTTCTGGGATCGCCGCTTGTTGAATCGGCGTTGGCGTTTGATAACCAAGCGTATCGAGGACAGCCAATAAATCCGAGTGAAGACCTAGGGTGGAAAAACTCATAAACAAGCACCGCTTATAATAAATTAAGACGACGCTATTGTAGCATCGAAACCTTAAAAGTCTGAGATGACTCTCAGAGAGAGCCGTATTCCTGATAATTGCGTTTCCAACATATTTAAGTTCCTTCACCAATCAACAAACACAACTAAAACTTGGTGTGGAATTCGGATTTCACCGGCATTTAAGTAAAAACTATATGTCAAACAAGAGTGAAACCATGAGGTTTTGTATGGCGTGAAACGTGGTATGAACTTTCCAAAATAAAAAATGAGGAAGCATAGCCATGGATCTAATTTTTGAGTCCACCATTACATGCCCCGTGTGTGGGCATAAAGAAACTGAAACAATGCCTATTGATGCTTGCCAGTGGTTTTATGAGTGTAAAGGTTGTGGAGTGATACTTAAACCTAAGAAAGGTGATTGTTGTGTTTTTTGTTCTTATGG
>QKFI01000394.1 GCA_003251455.1 Tolumonas sp. | reverse complement strand
CCACTGGATAAATCGATTCCTCAGGGAAGCGTCAATTACATTGCACCAGAATACTTGATGGGACTCACAGGCTCTAGCCGTTCCGACCTCTTTTCACTGGCCGTAATTGTCTATGAAATGATCACGGGTAAATTGCCTTATAAAGAACGTTCGGCAACTGCGCCACAACTGAAGAGCTTTTATGAATTCTCATATACGCCGAGCAAACATTATCGGAAAGATGTCCCGGTTTGGGTGGAAGCTGCACTGCAAAAAGCCTTACAGCCAAATCCTGAATTTCGTTATGACACGTTTTCAGAGTTTATGCAGGATCTGAGTACCCCTAACCGAACACTTGAATCTAACTTTCAGCAACGACCCGTCATTGAGAAAAATCCGGTTCTGTTTTGGCAGTTAATCGCATTATTACTGCTGTTGGCTAATATCATTCAGTTGATTCATTCATGACAACTTAGCCTAAATGCGTCCGTTTTTCTGTCGGTTCAGTAAATGTCTGATTCGCAAGTCCTTGGATGATCTGGCAGGAATCGATAGCTTGCTGATGCTGGCATTGCTCCCGAAGTGTTTTGATATTCATGAGTAATGCAGTTAATGATTCGATACGATCTTCAATGTGCTGAATATGTTCATCCAATAGAGTATTCACTGACTGGCAATTCTCAGCGTGTGAATCAACCAGCGTGATTAACTGACGGATCTCTTCATGTGACATATCAAATGCCCGGCAATTACGAATAAAGCGTAAACGCTCAAGGTGTTCCTGTTGATAGTCGCGATAATTGTTTTCTGTTCTGAGCGCAGACTGTAATAAACCTTCCTTCTCATAAAAACGAATTGTTTCTACTGTCGTATTGGTTTGTTTAGCCAGATCACCAATTCTCATCAGCACTCCAAAACACTTGACCCTATAGTTACTATAGGGTGTTAACTGATAAAAGCTATCAATATCTTTTTGTTGCCGGAGAAGTTGTATGGCACAGCAAGAATTCAAAAAAATCTCGAAGCTGACACCAGGAACAGCTTCAGGGATGGTTATCGGAAAAAAAATGCCTTCCCCGCCAAAACAGCCGTCGCTGGATATTCGCACCGTCAATAAATCCAACAAAGTTGGAAATGCGATTAGCTGTGGTTGCAGTAGTTGTCATGAAGATGAAGAACCCATTCAACCAACAGCGCCATCCATGAAAGCGGATATTCATTGTGGTTGTGGTAGTTGCGAAACAACAGCTGAAGCGCCAATTGCGCAAACTGAAAAATTCAGTATGACACATAAGCTTGCGCTCGCGGCATTACTCGCCACACTTGCAGAAACCGCGCACTGGTTAGATTACTCTATCTGGCTTTCTGGCGGATTAGCGCTTTGTGCAATTTTACTGAGTGGCGTAAAGACATATCAAAAAGGATGGAAAGCATTACGTCAGCTTGATCCGAATATGCATGCGTTGATGAGTATTGCTGTCACCGGAGCCGCCCTGATTGGTCAATGGCCCGAAGCGGCAATGGTCATGGTGCTGTTCAATATAGCGGAGTTATTGGAAAGCCGTTCCGTAAAGCGTGCACGCAATGCGATTCAATCGTTAATGAAATTATCGCCTGAGCATGCATTGGTTAAACAACCAAATGGAGACTGGAAAAGCATGGAAACCAATCTTGTCCGTTTGGGAGCCGTTGTCCGAATCAAACCTGGTATGCGAATTCCCTTAGATGGGATCGTTCTGTCAGGTAGCAGTACCATCGATCAGGCACCTGTCACCGGCGAAAGTATGCCGGTTGAAAAGAATCCGGATGACATTGTTTATGCCGGAACCATTAATCAGAATGGAGCTTTCGAATATCGGGTGACTGCTGGTGCGAATCAAACAGTTCTGGCCAAAATTATTCATTCAGTAGAAGAGGCGCAAGAAAAACGAGCGCCAATTCAACGGTTAGTTGATCGGTTTGCTCGCGTATATACCCCTATTATTCTGTTCCTTGCGATGGGTGTTGCCATCATTCCTCCTTTATTTATGAATGGAGAATGGCTGAGTTGGGTTTATAAGGCATTAGTGTTATTAGTCATTGGTTGCCCTTGTGCGCTGGTACTTTCCACACCCGTGGCAATCGTGACAGCTTTATCAGTTGCAGCCCGGCATGGCGTATTGATCAAAGGCGGACATTTTCTGGAGTCAGGACGGAAATTATCTGTCATTGCGATGGATAAAACAGGTACGCTCACTGCCGGAAAACCTGTCGTCACAGATGTTGTCGTGGATGAAAACAGCGATGCAAACATCATCCGCGATTTGGCCGTCTCATTAGCAAGCCATTCGGATCATCCAGTCTCTCAGGCCATTGTGAATCATTTCTCTCAATCTACACCGTTGCCACTACACGCAATTCAGGCTGAAACAGGTATTGGGATTCGAGCTACTACCGAACATTCAGATGCGATTGCCTTATCAAACCCGTCAGCTTTATCAAATTCAGCAACCAAAATATCTGAACAATTAAAACAACAAATCGAATCATTCGCGGCAGCAGGAAAAACGCTCGTTCTGTTTCTCTTGAATGATCAGGTTGCCGCGGTCGTTGCAGTGGCTGATACCGTAAAAACCACCAGCAAAGCAGCCATTGATAGCTTGAAAAAACTCAATGTTACGTCGGTCATGCTCACGGGTGATCATACGGTGACCGCCAATGCCATTGGTCAGGAAGTTGGCATCGTTCAGATTTTTAGTGAACAGTTACCTCATGACAAACTGGCACAGATTAAAAATCTGACGCAGAAACAATATGTCGGCATGGTCGGTGATGGTATCAATGATACCCCAGCTCTGGCGCAAGCCAATATTGGATTTGCCATGGGCGGCATGGGGAGTGATACCGCGATAGAAACCGCGGATATTACCCTGATGGATGATGACTTAAGAAAGATCCCATTCTTTATCCGTTTATCTCAGGCTACCTGGCAGAACATGATGCAAAACATCACCGCAGCCTTAGGGATCAAACTCATTTTCTTAGTCATGACATTGATGGGTGTCGCCACACTATGGATGGCTGTATTTGCAGATGTGGGGACAAGCCTGCTGGTGGTAGGAAACGCTATGCGCCTGTTACGATTTAAATAATTGAACGATTTAGAGAGCAGCTTCGGCTGCTTTTTTCATTGATAGTTTTCACCGATTAGAATCGGACGCAAAATCAATGAGAATTATTCTCAAATAGGTGTATGCTAAATCTATGTTATTCCGTTTGGATGATGACGATGTTGCATACCTTCTCTGATTCTACAGTTCGGTTACAGGCGACACAGACGCTGATGTCTGATGGAAGCATATTCTCGCTGCGGCGTATGCTTCCTTTTATTGGTCCATCCATGATTGCAGCAGTTGCTTATATTGATCCGGGTAATTTCGCGACGAATATTGAAGCTGGCTCCCGTTACGGGTACACGCTTTTATGGGTTGTATTGTTTGCCAATGTGATTGCTATGCTGATTCAAACCATGTCGGCCCGCCTCGGTTTAGCAACAGGAAAAAATCTTGCTGAATTAATTCGTCAACGCGCGTCAAAACGTTTGGTCTGGTTTTATTGGATTCAAGCTGAGATTGTTGCGATGGCAACCGATCTGGCTGAGTTTTTAGGTGCGGCCCTCGCCTTCCATTTATTATTTGGTATGAGTTTAATGCAAGGTGCGTTGTTGACTGGTGTTATCACTTACGCCGCTCTTTACATGCAACGCTATGGTTTTCGAACCATGGAAATCATGATTGCTGCGATGGTATTAGCTGTGTCTGCGGGTTTCTTGATAGAGGTGTTTATTTCTCATCCCGATATGCAAGCAATGACGACTGGTTTACTCACACCACAGTTTCCTGATCATGAATCCATTTATCTCGCTGCCGGCATGTTAGGCGCAACCGTCATGCCGCATGTGATTTATTTGCATTCATCTTTGTCGCAAAACCGTTTAGATACCCAGAGTGAATCGCAGAAACAAACTGCGATGAAGTTCTATCGCTTAGATGTTCTATTCGGTATGGCACTTGCCGGCTTAATTAATATGGCAATCTTAATTTTAGCTGCGGCATTATTTCAAAGCTCTGCGTTCGGCGAAGCCATCTCAATCAGTGAAGCTTATCTTGCACTTGGTGCTCAATTGACAGGTCAAATCCCTCAATTGTTGTTTGGCTTTATCCTGCTGATTTGTGGATTATCGTCTTCCATCGTTGGCACGATGTCTGGTCAAGTGATCATGCAAGGATTCATGCGATTCAGAATACCGTTATGGCTTCGTCGTGGCATTACCATGGCTCCGGCCTTAATCATCATTCTGATGGGTGTTTCTGAACAACAGGCATTAGTCTGGAGTCAGATTGTGCTAAGTTTTGGGATCCCATTTGCGCTGATTCCATTGCTGAAATTTACATCTGATCAAAATTTAATGGGGAAAATGGCGAATACGAGCGGCGTTCAGTTTACTGGTGTTATTTGCGCAAGCCTGATCATTTGTATGAACATTTATGTAATTTGGAATGTTTTTACCTAACGTTAATGTTCAGATTGAATCCGACCTATCGTTTCCGGCCAAAGGATGCATTATGCTCTTCACGATTAAAGAAGCAGAAGAGATGAGGCGGAAATGGAGAAAGCAAAGGTAGCAATTGTCGGTTGTGGTTCAATTGGTTCAGCAATTGCCTGGTCTTTATACATGCGACATGAAAATCTTGATATTTCATTCGTGAATCGCAATCAAAACAAAGCCTGGGCGAAGGCTTTTGATATGTCGCATTGTGAGCCATTTCTACCTCATCGAAATATCCGAGCTGAGACAACCGCAGCATGTACCGATGCTGATTTGATCATTATGACAGCCGGTGCGCTGCCGAAAGAAAATGGTACTCGGGCTGATGTATTACGCGATAACGTCGCAATCTTTCAATCGTTGCTCCCTGAGTTAGGCAAAAACAACCCTCAGGCAATGCTGTTAAATATTACAAATCCGGTGGATTCAATG
>QKFI01000188.1 GCA_003251455.1 Tolumonas sp. | reverse complement strand
CTGTCGCCAATGCGGTTTCCAGTGCCTGGAAAATTTTTTCGCGAGGTACCGCTTTTTCATTTGAAACGGCATCAACAACTAAAAGGATTTCTTTATTCATTATCCAATAGCCTCGTCAATCAAAATTCGGAATCAGGTTTGCGTGTTGAATATTAGCAAAAGCCACTACTTCGTCTCGGCCATCGACAGAAACAGTAATCATCTCTCCATCTACCTGTTTTATTGTGCCTTTGTATTTTCGACGATTATTTACCGCCATACGTAACGTTACGGAGGCATCTTGTCCAATGTAACGAGCAAATTGACTAGGTTTTAATAGTGGTCGATCCATACCCGGAGAAGATACTTCGAGATAATATTCAGTTGTAATCGGATCTTCGACATCCAGTAAGGCGCTCACCTGATGACTGGCTTCTGCACAATCATCTACCGAAATGCCATTTGCGTGATCAATATAGACCCGCAAAGTAGAGTGCTTCCCGGCACGGATAAATTCAATTCCCCATAACTCGAATCCTAAACCCTCAATTGGGGGTGTTAGTAATTCCGTCAGGCGTTGCTCCAAGGTAGCCAATAGACCCTCCGTAAATAAAAAAAGGGCATGAAAAGCCCACTATTAAGTCCGCTGAAACAAGCGGAAAGAATATCCGGATAACAAAAAGCCCCGTTCAAAGAACTGGGGCTTTAAGCCTGCCTATATCTAGTATAGGCATTGTTTGGTTGCGGGGGCAGGATTTGAACCTACGACCTTCGGGTTATGAGCCCGACGAGCTACCAAGCTGCTCCACCCCGCGTCAAATTACATCGATGATAGCATAACCTGACGGAATCTATCAACTTAATTGGTGCCCAGCGCGGGACTTGAACCCGCACGCCTTGCAGCACTACCCCCTCAAGATAGCGTGTCTACCAATTCCACCAGCTGGGCGAATATTAATTCGGTACGTCAGTATCTTTTTTCGATTCTACCGGTGCAGTTACGGCTGAATCATCTTGTTTTACTTGTTCAGTCTGAGGTTTTGATAAATCTGACCAAGTATCTGCTGGTTTACTGCGATTATTAGTAATAGCACCAAGAGCAAGACTAATAACGAAAAAAACAATCGCTAAAATTGCAGTTGTTCTAGTCAGGAAGTTGCCTGAGCCAGAAGCACCAAACACTGTATTTGATGCGCCAGCACCGAAAGAAGCACCCATTGATGCGCCTTTACCCTGCTGCACTAAAACAAGGCCGATTAAAGCCAAAGCAACGATTAAATAAACAACCAACAGAATTTCGTACATTTCATTCCTCTCACGCCCGACAGCAAGCCATTTTGCTGTATTTAAAGGCAAAGCGGCGGGATACTAGCACTTTTAGAATGATTTCTCAATTCAACATCACTAGTAACCGGCATAGGCCGCGAAAGCGAGGCAATACTAGCCAGCCTTTTTCATCATGACAAGCATAATTTTGAAAAAGCCGGCTAATCGCCTATTTTTAAAACAAAAAATTAGACTTGTTTTACTGCATCAGCAATATGATTTGCATATTCAGTGACAATCGATTCGCTTTCACCTTCAACCATGACGCGAATTAATGGCTCTGTCCCAGATTTTCTTAATAAAACGCGGCCTGACTTCGCTAGTTGATTCTCAACATGAATGACCGCCTGTTTGACCGAATCATTATTGAGCGGGTCACTCCCTTCAGTGAAACGAACATTGATCAACACTTGGGGTAGTTTTTGTACATCCTGTCTTAATTCGTAGAGAGATAGTCCTGCACGACTTGTAGCTTTCAATACTTGTAATGCAGCGACAATACCGTCACCAGTTGTTGTTTGATCCAGACAGATAATATGGCCAGAATTTTCACCACCTAAGCGCCATCCGTTTTCGAGCAACTGTTCCATGACATAACGATCGCCGACTTTGGCCCGGATTAACGGAATATTGAGCTTATCTAAAGCGATTTGGAGACCCATATTTGTCATTAAGGTGCCAACGACGCCACCAACTAAGAGCCCCTGTTGTTGTAAGTCGCGAGCTAGAATATACAAAAGCTCATCCCCATCAACAATATAGCCGGTATGGTCGATCATAACTAATCGGTCACCATCACCATCAAAAGCAACACCAAGATCAGCCTTTTCAGCCAAAACTCGTTCTGCTAGCGCCTCAGGTGCCGTGGAACCGACATGCTCGTTAATATTTAAACCATCGGGAGCACATCCCATCGTAATAACTTCAGCGCCCAGCTCTCGGAATACTGAAGGAGCGATGTGATAAGTTGCGCCGTGCGCACAATCGACGACAATCTTCAGTCCATCAAGGTTTAGATCCGTCGGAAACGTACTTTTGCAGAATTCGATATAACGACCGGGAGCATCATCGATACGCGAAGCTTTTCCTAGCTGCGCCGATTCAACACAGGTCAAATCTTCGTCTAACATCGCCTCGATCTGATCTTCTAGATCATCCGGCAGCTTTGTCCCTGCTGTAGAAAAAAACTTGATGCCATTGTCATAATATGGATTATGCGATGCACTAATCACAACACCAGCTTCGGCACGAAAAGTGCGGGTCAGATATGCGACTGCAGGCGTTGGCATAGGTCCGAGCAATACCGGTTTTAAACCTGCGGCAGATAAGCCAGCCTCTAATGCAGCTTCCAGCATATATCCAGAAATACGTGTATCTTTACCGATTAGTACTTTTTTACTGCCTTGTTTTGCTAAAACTTTTCCTGCCGCCCATCCTAATTTCATGACGAAATCAGGAGTAATCGGCATTGTTCCGACTTTGCCTCTTACGCCGTCGGTACCAAAATATTTTCTACTCATGAATTATTCCGGATTGTTTCTATTATTGGTTATATCGTTGTGCATGAAAGAATACTTTCACTGCATCTGCTGTTGCAGCAACATCATGGACACGAATAATACGCGCCCCTTGACCGACTGCATAGAGGGCTGCGCCAATACTACCGAATAAACGATTATCGACCGTTCGATCCAACAAACTACCGATCATACTCTTGCGAGATACCCCGACTAACAGAGGTAGATGATGAACTTGATCCACCAGCGCCATTTTACCTAGTAATTCATAATTTTGTTCGACAGTTTTCCCGAAACCAAAACCAGGATCTAAGATGATTTTTTCTTTTTTTATACCACCAGTAATCGCTGCATTGACTCGTTTATTCAAAAAAGCAGCAACTTCACTAATAATATCACCGTACTCGGGTTTATCTTGCATCGTCTTCGGATCACCTTGCATATGCATCAAACACACGAGCGCATCGGCTTCGGCTGCTACCCTTACTGCCTCATGATCCTGTAATGCTTTAATATCATTAATCAAATGGGCTCCTGCACGACATGCTTCTTTCATCACCGAACTTTTGTAAGTATCAATAGAAAGCATGACATCCAGATTTTTAGCTAGTTTTTCAATAACGGGTATTACACGATCCAGCTCTTCTTGTTCACTGACATATGCGGCGCCTGGACGAGTAGATTCACCACCAATATCAATGATGGTTGCTCCCTCACTTAACATTTGTTCTGCATGTTTCAGCGCTGTATCTATTTGATTGAACTTAGAGCCATCAGAGAAAGAATCCGGCCCATAATATGGGGAAAGGAAAGATCAAGTGGACGCCCACGGCCATACAAAATCATTTTTTTCTCCAATAAAAAACCCCAGGTAAACCTGGGGCTTCAGATAATTACTGACTACTGAGCAGTATCAGACGGTGTTTTTGTATCTTCTGTTGATGATTGATCCGATGTATTTTCGGTTTTAGGTTCTTTCGCTTCAGCAGAAGCATTACCATCATCAGAACCAGAAGACTTATTCTCATCACGCTCATAGCCCGCAGGTGCTCGAACAGGACGTCTTTCCATCAAATCATCAATCTGATGTGCATCGATTGTTTCATATTTCATCAATGCATCTTTCATCGCATGAAGTATATCCATGTTTTCTTCTAACAACTGCTTCGAACGATTGTAGTTACGATGAATAACTTCTTTCACCTCTTTATCAATCAGTCGAGCTGTGTCATCAGACATATGCTTCGCTTTTGCAACAGAACGGCCTAAGAACACCTCACCGTCTTCATCCGCATACAATAATGGACCGAGGTGTGCAGACATGCCCCACTGGGTCACCATCTTACGTGCAATTTCAGTTGCACGCTCAATATCGTTTGAAGCACCAGTCGTGACCTTTTCTACGCCGTAGATGATTTCTTCAGCTAAACGACCGCCATACAGACTCGAAATCATCGACTCAAGATATTGTTTGGAGTGACTCCAGCGATCCTGCTCCGGCAAATACATGGTTACACCCAATGCACGACCACGAGGGATAATAGAAACCTTATACACAGGGTCATGTTCTGGTACTAAACGGCCAATGATTGCATGTCCTGCTTCATGATATGCAGTCATCTCTTTTTCAGACTCAGACATAACCATTGATTTACGTTCTGCGCCCATCATGATCTTGTCTTTTGCACGCTCAAACTCAGCCATACTGACCAAGCGCTTGTTACCGCGTGCTGCAAACAACGCAGCTTCGTTCACGAGGTTTGCTAAATCAGCGCCAGAGAAACCAGGAGTACCACGAGCAATTAAAGACGCATCGACATCATCAGACAGCGGAACTTTACGCATATGAACTTTCAGGATTTGTTCACGCCCGCGAACGTCTGGCAAACCAACAACAACCTGTCTATCGAATCGGCCAGGACGTAATAACGCCGGATCCAATACGTCAGGACGGTTCGTTGCAGCAATTACAATGATCGCCTCATGGCCCTCAAAGCCATCCATTTCAACCAGCATTTGGTTTAATGTCTGTTCACGTTCGTCGTGACCACCACCTAAACCAGCACCGCGTTGACGACCGACCGCATCAATTTCGTCAATAAAGATGATACAAGGTGCAGCTTTTTTTGCTTGTTCAAACATATCGCGAACACGCGATGCACCCACACCAACGAACATCTCAACGAAATCAGAACCTGAAATAGAGAAGAAAGGAACTTTTGCTTCACCCGCAATCGCTTTTGCCAACAGGGTTTTACCAGTCCCCGGCTGACCGACCATCAGGATACCTTTCGGAATCTTACCACCTAATTTCTGGAATTTAGATGGATCTCTCAGGTAATCAACCAGTTCTTTCACTTCTTCTTTTGCTTCATCACAACCAGCAACATCCGCAAAAGTCGTTTTTATCTGGTCTTCTCCCATCAAACGAGCACGGCTTTTACCGAATGACATGGCACCTTTACCGCCACCGCCTTGCATTTGACGCATGAAGAAAATCCAGACCCCTATCAGCAGCAGCATCGGGAACCAGGAAATGAAGATACTTGCTAATAAGCTTGGTTCTTCCGGTTTATCACCAATGACACGCACATTATGATTCAGTAAATCATTAATAAGCTGAGGATCTTGCATTGGCATCACGGTTGTGAATTTTTCACCGTCCCGTTTCTGGCCATTGATCACTTTGCCATCAATACGCACTTCGCGGATTTGATCCTGTGCTACATCACGTACAAAACTAGAGTAGTCTAACTGGCGGCCAGAAGTGTCACTCGGACTGAAACTCTGGAACAATGACATTAAGACTACTGCAATAACTAACCACAAGATCAGGTTTTTCGCCATATCACTCAATTCTTTAACCTCTCGCAATTGATGGCTGAGATAGTTTCAGGTTACTACAGTTTGAATCCTGTAGCTACAATATAGACCTCTCTTGATCGGGCCCTTGATGAATCTGGTTTTCGGATTTTCACAACAGAAAACAATGAACGCACTTCCTTGAGATATTCCTCAAACCCTGTACCCTGAAACACTTTTACAATAAAGCTACCTTTATTGGCTAACACTTGCTTACACATGTCTAATGCCAGTTCAACCAAATACATTGACCTTGGTTGATCAACAGCGACCGTACCAGACATGTTTGGCGCCATATCTGAAAGTATAATATCCACTTTCTCATCGCCAACTCTATCTAACAGAGCGCTCAGAACTGATTCTTCTCTGAAGTCACCCTGAAGAAAGTCTACTCCAGCAATAGGATCCATCGGTAAGATGTCACATGCAATGACTCTTCCATGAGCTCCGACCTGTTCGACACAAAATTGTGACCAACCTCCGGGCGCTGCACCTAGATCTACGATGGTCATGCCCTGTTTGATCAATTTGTCTCGACTTTGTATCTCATCAATTTTAAATACTGCGCGGGAACGCAAGCCCTGTTTCTGGGCTAATTGCACATATTTATCGTCAAAATGTTCTTTTAACCAGCGCGATGAACTCGCTGAACGCTTCTTTTTACTCATGTATAGAACTCTGGGGGTATAACCCTATTAGTATAAATAGCAAGATGGGGTTAAAATGGTACGTTTTCAATATTTAGTGAAGAATAGTGCCATGAATTTAACAACCAAACAAAAGCAATATTTAAAAGGGTTAGCTCACGACCTGAAACCAGTAGTTATGCTGGGTCAATATGGTCTGACCGAAGGTGTGCTGGCTGAAATTGATTCGGCACTAAATCACCATGAACTTATCAAAGTTAAAGTAGCGGCCGGTGATCGCGATACTAAGAAATTAATCGTAGAAGCGATTGTTCGCGAAACAGAAGGTGTTCAAGTCCAAGTAATGGGAAACGTCCTTACACTGTTCCGTCCTTCAGAAGAAAAGAAAATCCAGCTTCCAAGATAAGAACAAAAGGCCATAATTGCGATTATGGCCTTTCTTTATTATCTGATTAAATGTATTCGACTTTAATAATTTCGAATTCAATTTTGCCAGCAGGCGTCGTCACAACTGCAACATCGTCTACTTCCTTACCCACTAATCCACGCGCGATTGGTGAATTAATCGATAACAAGCCTTCTTTGATATCTGACTCATCATCACCGACAATTCGATAAGTGATTTCTTCATCGGTATCACATTTGATGACGGTAACTGTCGCACCAAAAATCACTCGCCCTTTGTTTGGCAATTTAGTGACATCGATCACTTGAGCATTTGATAATTTTGCTTCGATATCTTTAATGCGACCTTCACAGAAACCTTGCTGTTCACGAGCAGCATGATATTCAGCATTTTCTTTTAAATCGCCATGTGCGCGTGCTTCAGCAATCGCCTGAATTATTTGTGGGCGTTGTACTGATTTCAAATATTCGAGCTCTTCGCGTAATTTCTCCGCGCCACGCACGGTCATTGGAGTTTGATTCATAACCTAAGGACCTAGTTGCATTCTCTAAGCGTTAAATTAACGCAAAATAGAAAAGATGATATGAACGAATCAAGTTCATATCATCCATCAAAATAAAAAACGACTATACCTGAGTGTTTGTTGTAAAAAAATACTCAATATTTAGCTGGTCAGATCATCGAAGAACCGTTTAACGCCTTCGAAAAATCCTTCAGCTTTTGGTTTGTGCGTTTTCATACCTGACCCATTGAGAGAGTCTTCTAGTTTTCTCAGCAACTCTTTTTGCTCTTCGCTGAGTTTCACTGGTGTCTCGACGACAGCTTTGCAGAGTAAATCACCTTCTGCTCCAGAACGTAACGATTTCACGCCTTTTCCACGTAATCGGAACATTCGACCAGTCTGAGTTTCAGAAGGGATCTTCAACATCAATTTGCCATCAAGTGTCGGAACAGCAACTTCACCGCCTAATGCTGCGGTTGTAAAACTGATCGGAATTTCACAGTAAAGATTATTGCCTTCACGAACAAAAATAGGATGTTCTTTTACATGCACCTGCACATATAAGTCACCTGCTGGCGCACCAAATTCCCCTGCTTCACCCTCTCCGGATAAACGAATACGATCGCCAGTATCAACCCCAGCCGGAATTTTAACTGACAAGGTTTTCGTTTTCTGGACTCGGCCTTCACCATGACATTTACGGCATGGGTCAGTAATGATTTTGCCTTTACCATGACAATGAGGACATGTTTGAGTAACGGCAAAGAAACCTTGCCGCATCTGTACTTGGCCAGAGCCATGACAAGTCGGACAGGTTTGGGCCGATGTACCTGTTTTTGCGCCTGAGCCGTGACATTCATCACACTCGACTAATGTAGGTACTTTAATTTCTTTTGTCACACCACGGACAGCTTCTTCTAATGTCAGCTCCATGTTGTAACGTAGGTCTGCACCACGAGCTGCTCGCTGGGTACGACGTCCACCACCGAAAATATCGCCGAAGATGTCACCAAATACATCACCGAAATCAGCACCGCCGCCGAAACCGCCAGGGCCAGCCTGATTCGGATCAACACCTGCGTGACCGAACTTATCGTATGCAGCACGCTTTTGTGGATCAGTCAGAATTTCGTAGGCTTCTTTTGCTTCTTTAAATTTTTCTTCTGCTTCCGGATTATCTGGATTTCTGTCCGGGTGGAATTTCATTGCCAGGCGTTTATAAGCTTTTTTAATTTCACGCTCATCGGCAGAGCGCTCAACGCCTAAAACCTCGTAATAATCTCGCTTTGCCATAGTAAGTTATCCATACCATTATTATAGGCAGACGGGCGTTAGTCATCCTAACGCCCGTATTTACTGCCGATTAAAGCCTGAAATTATTTTTTGT
>QKFI01000362.1 GCA_003251455.1 Tolumonas sp. | reverse complement strand
GTATATTTTCCCTTGTGAAAACGGCTTACGTTGCGACACGACACGGTTAAATGTTGGATCAATTGAAGTAACGGGTCGTTTCCATTTTAACGTCGGGACTTACAGTATTCGTCAGCTGGAACAAACACGCTATGAATATCAACTGAAGCCAGAACGAGGGCTCTTTGTAAATATCGATGGCTTCCATATGGGGATCGGCGGGGACGACTCCTGGAGCCCAAGTGTGCATGCTGATGATTTGTTACTACCCGGTGAATACCAATATCATTTCACACTGAAATATCATGGGCAGTAAAAGCAAAAAGGCCGCAATAAGCGGCCTTTTATTTTATCTGAATTTCAGCGATTAATGGTTGTCCCAGATACCTGGTTCAATTTTTGCCTTCAGTTCAGGATATTCGTTGGCATTAAAGGTCGGCAATTTGCCGTCTTTACGCTGTTTGTTGTAATCCTTCGCCAATTTGATCGCACTGTTCGACAGCAACAGAATTGCCGCCAGATTGGTGATGATCATAAATGCCATGGATACGTCAGCCAGTGTCCACACCAGCGGCAGATCAGCAACCGCACCGAACATCACCATGCCTAATACGCACAGGCGGAAGATTGCCAGACGGGCAGGGTGGTTGTGTTCCAGGAACACCAGGTTGTTTTCCGCATACGCATAGTTTGCGACGATGGAAGTAAACGCAAAGAAGAACACGGCAAAGGCAATGAAATACGTACCAGCGTTACCGATATGTTCTGTTAATGCGGCTTGTGTCAGCTTGATGCCAGTCAGGCCACTACCTGCTACATACTGGTTTGACAGTAAAACGATTGCAGCGGTACAAGTACAAATCACCAGTGTATCAATAAATACACCCATCATTTGCACGTAGCCCTGTGAAGCTGGGTGTGGTGGATAAGGACTTGCTGTTGCTGCCGTATTTGGTGCTGAACCCATCCCTGCTTCGTTCGAGAACAGACCGCGCTTGATCCCGTTCATCATTGCTTGGGCAATGGTATACCCCATCGCGCCGGCACCAATTTGCTCCGTACCAAAAGCTGATTTGATGATCAGAGAGAATACATCCGGTAACTTCTCAATGTTCATTCCAACGATGACGATTGCGATTAACAGGTACACAATCGCCATGAAAGGTACAACCAGTTCAGAGAAACGGGCACAACCAGTTCAGAGAAACGGGCGATACTACGCAGACCACCGAAAATGACGATGCCACTGATAATCGCCAGTGTCACACCGGTCATCCATTTCGGAATATCAAATGCGGTATTCATCGCATCACTGATGGAGTTTGCCTGTACGCCGTTGAAAGCCAGACCAAAAGAAGCGATCAGGAAGATGGAGAACAATACACCCATCCAGCGTTGACCCAGTCCTTTCTCCATATAGTAAGCAGGACCACCACGGTAGTTCCCCTGGTCGTCTTTGACTTTATACAGCTGAGCTAAGGTACTTTCGACAAACGCAGAGGCCATGCCGATCATGGCAATCAGCCACATCCAGAAAATTGCACCAGGGCCACCTAAGTAGATAGCGACTGCAACACCAGCCAGGTTGCCGGTACCAACACGGGCAGCCAGACCGGTACAGAGAGCCTGAAAGGACGAAATACCAGCTGCATCGCTTTTAGTACTGCCCTTCATGACAGAGAACATGT
>QKFI01000157.1 GCA_003251455.1 Tolumonas sp. | reverse complement strand
GCAGTATCGATTGGCGGGCCGTATCTGCAAAGAAATCAACGGTGAGATGAAAACACACCTGTTTATTCGTTCAGACTTGCTGCCATCTAAAGACGATGCAACTGCCTTCATGATCAGAAAAGCGCAAATGTTTATCGATCAATCCGGCGATCAGATGTTCTCCTGAAACTGAATAGAAAAAGGCGGAATATCCGCCTTTTCGTTAGGATGCTGTCTGCAAAGATGGTCGTCGTTGTTTCAGGATCATTTCCGCCATCAATGCCAGAAACACCAGACAGACCCCTATCCATTGTTGCTGACTCAAGCCTTCATGCATGACGACACTTCCTGCCAAAACGGCCGTGAGTGGGTTCAACAAGCTCATCAAACCCAATCGATTGAGCGGCAAATGCGCCATTCCCCAGATCCAAAGCACATAGGCCAGCGCTGAATTTAACAACATTAACCAACTCAGACCAAAACACGCGCCCAACGTATCAGGAACCGGCGGCAAGCCTTCGCTCCATAGCGCTAAAGGAAGGATCATCAGCCCGCCCAACGTCAGCTGCCAGCCAGTGAAGTTAATCAGATCGCCTTTCCATGGACGTTGTTGCAGCAACAGACTGCACAGACCAATCAGCAATACCGAAAGAAGTGCGGCGGCTACCCCAATCATGTCTAACCCAGCATCGGGTTGAAGTAACAACATCACCCCACCAAGCCCCATGCAGGCAAAAACCAGCGCCTCAAGCGAAGGCCGGATCCGTAAAAACAGCCATTGCAGAAACAATAAAATCAGCGGCAAAGTCGCCGATAACGTACCCGCGACTGCACCAGGTAAATGAAGTGCCGCCACAAATAACAGCGGGAAAAATGCACCGATATAGAGAAAACTGACCAACAGCAAATGCGGAAGCTGTTCTCGTCGAAACCAACCAGGACGAACAGCCAGCAAAATCAAACCCGGAGGGATCGCTCTGAAAACAGAGAGCCAGAGCGCTGGCCAGTCGGCCAGAAATTTACCCGTGATCAGATAAGTTGTGCCCCAAAGAATGGGCGTGAGCGCAACGAGGTATGCAGGCATTTATCTTTACATAAAGTATCTTTACATGAAGATATTTTCGTTTGTTTTTATATCTGCCGTCAACTATCTTTATATCAAGATAAATAGGGAGTCTTTTTATGCAAACGGATCATGTGGATCGCATTCTGAATCAATGGAAACACGAGCGACCAGAACTCGATGTATTGGCAATGGGGATCTTTGGCCGGCTCTGGCGCATCAATGCTGTCGCCAGCAAGGCCATTGAACGTGTTCACCTGAAATTTGGTCTGACACAAGCAGAATTCGATGTCTTGGCAACACTGCGCCGGAGCGGTGAGCCTTATCTGATGAGCCCAACTGCGCTTTACACGTCATTGCTGCTCTCTTCCGGTGCTATGACGAACCGGCTGGATAAACTCGAAACCCGAGGTCTGATTTTCCGTGAACCGTCGCCGGAAGACCGTCGTAGCATCATGGTCGGGTTAACCAAACAGGGGTTGACGATTATTGACGAAACCATCGTCGAGCATGTTGAAAATGAAGAAGCTTTACTGAAATCACTGACGCCGGAACAACAGCAACAACTGGCGGATTTACTACGCACCTTGTTGGTGGATATCAGTAACGATACGCCGATTGTGTCACCAGAAGAATAAACCGTGATTTTTATGGTTTTTATATTATTAACTTAATTAATTCCTTTTTGTAGTTGCATGCGAAGAAGGTCACGGAATGCATGCAACTGCATCCTATAATGAATCGAATTTTCGATTTTCCATGTAAAAAATGCGGTTAAAACCTTTGCGAATGCCTTACCAAGTAGGCATGAAATTCCAGAATCGTTTGTTTTTATTGCTTTTGTTGGTAATCGGCCTGCAAGTGCTGGTTATTGGCATTTATGTGCACCACAAACTTGGTGAAATTCTCGATCATGAAGTTGGGCAGCGTGCCATGATGCAAGCTCAGCAACTCGCTACACGGCCCACGATGATCGAAGCGATGGAAGCTCGCGATTATGAGGAAGTCCGCCGTTATGTGAGTGAGATCCAACAACTTTATACCGATGCAAGTTTTATCGTTGTTGGCGACGAAAACAGTATTCGAATCACGCACCCTGATCCAGAAAAAATCGGCTTCCCAATGGTCGGTGATGACAACAGCCCAGCGCTGAAAGAGAAAAAGACCTATGTGTCTGTCAGCGAAGGGACGCTCGGTTTTGGTATGCGTGGCAAAGCACCGATCATCGCTCAGGATGGTCACGTACTTGGCGTTGTCTCGGTCGGCTATTTACTGAATAGTATCGCTTCATGGCGCACGTTATATTTGAAACCGCTATTTTTCATGCTGGTCATCATGTTGTTAAGTGCGATCGTGGCTGCCTATCTGTTCTCACGGCACATCAAAAAACAGATGCTGGATATGGAACCTGACGAAATTGCACTATCGCTGCGAATGGAGTCAGCTATTCTGGAGTCCGTATATGAAGGCGTCATCGCACTTGATGATGAAGGACTTATTTATTCCATCAATCAGAATGCTCGTCAAATCTTAGGCATTGCGACGGAAACCGATGACTTACGCGGAAAACCAATCGAACAACTGGTCACACCGTCTGAGTTTTTTATCCCCTCGCCTGATACCAACACATCCGATTCAGTGAAAGATGAAATCCTCTCTCTGAATGGGAATTATGTCATTGCCAGTCGTGTCGCCTGTCAATTAGATGGCCGCAAGCTCGGCTGGGTTATTAGTTTCCGTCGGAAAGACGATATCAATACCTTGTCTTATCAGCTTTCACAGGTACAACAACATGCAGAAAACCTGCGTGTAATGCGGCATGAATACGCCAATAAGCTTTCAACAGTCGCAGGAATGATCCAGTTAGGCGCCTATGAAGACGCGCTGAAAACGATCCGGCAGGAAACATCTCAGCAGCAACAACTGGTCGATTTTTTCATTACCCGCTTCAACAATAATCGCGTCGCGGGGTTGTTACTGAGTAAATTCATTCGAGCTCAGGAATTGGGGCTGGAACTGATCCTTGATCCTGCCTGTGAAATGCGTAAGGCCATGCCGGATGGCTTAGGTGCGAATGAACTTACCACCATTTTGGGGAACCTGCTTGATAACGCTTATGAAGCAACCATTCGCAACCCGGAAAGTAATAAACAAATTCATCTACTACTGACCGATGCCGGGGAAGATCTCGTCATTGAAGTCACCGACAACGGCACTGGGATCGACCCAGCCGTTGAAAACACCTTATTTGAACGAGGTGTCACAACAAAATCAGAAGAGGGCCACGGGTATGGCATGTATCTGATCCACCGCTATGTCAGCCATGCAGGCGGACACATCATCCTTGATGAAGCGGAACCGATGGGTGCCATGATCTCTTTATTTATTCCATTAAAAGGACCTGTGTATGAATAAATTCGACGTGCTGATTGTCGAGGATGAATTACGGATCGCCGAACTGCATTCGCAATTCATTCAGCAACATCCTCGGTTTAATGCGATAAGTATCGCGGGAAATCTGGCAGAAGCTCAGCGCATGATTCGCGTGCTGAAGCCCGATCTGATTATGCTCGATAACTTCCTACCCGATGGGAAAGGCATTGATCTGATGCGTGAGCTCGTCAGTGATAAAAATGCACCGGATGTCATTTTTATTACTGCAGCCAGTGATATGGATACAGTGCGGGAAGCCGTCCGCTGCGGTGCATTTGATTATTTACTCAAGCCGATTAGCTATGAACGTTTGCAGGATACACTGCACCGTTATCTTCGTTACCGCAGTTCTATCAACGCAAATGACAATGTCAGTCAACGCCATGTCGATGAAATGTTCAACCTGCAAGCGCGTGAAATGACTTATCGGAACTTGCCAAAAGGAATTGACGAACTGACGCTGGATAAAGTGAAAGAAGCCTTTGCTACTCAGGAAATCTATCACACAGCCGAATCACTGGGTGAACTGATCGGTATCAGTAAAACTACCGCGCGTCGTTATCTGGAACATTGCGCAGCCCTGACCTTTTTACATGCGGAAGTTGTTCATGGAAAGGTGGGACGTCCGGAACGCGTCTATCGGAAAGCAGGGTAAGATGATTCTGTGACAAAAAAATACCTGAGGAATGAGTACGGAGATATTCATTCCTCAGGCTCCCCCATAACATGGTTCAAAAGATCACATAACAACACAAGATTCTGTAGCAATCCGATTTGTTAATCGGCCAATTTTTTCAATTTCCACTTCAATGACATCGCCTTCCTTCAGGAACAAAGGCGGTATGCGTTTTTTCCCTACGCCCCCAGGCGAGCCCGTAATAATGACATCACCCGGAGACAGAATAGAGAAGGTACTGATGTATGCGATAAGTTCCGGTACCGCATGGATCATATTGCCAGTATTGTCATGCTGGACGACTTGATCGTTAAGGATCGTGCGGATCATTAAGGTATTTGGATCCGTAATTTCATCCGTCGTGACCAGCCAGGGTCCAAACGCACCGGTTTCTGGCCAGTTCTTTCCCGCCGTAAACCAAGTGTGCTGCCAATCTCTGACTGAGCCATCCATATAACAGCTGTAACCAGCGACAAAATCTAAAGCGTGTTCAGCTTTGATATGTTTTCCCTGACGACCAATCACAATGGCTAATTCACCTTCATAGTCAAATTCATTACTGACGGAGGGTTTTAATAATCGGCAATCATGCCCGGTTTGTGAATCGGCAAAACGCACAAAAAGGGTTGGCGCGCTATTCGTTTCGGCAAATTCATCTCGTTTTGCCTGATAGTTCATGCCGACACATAAAATCTTATTCGGGGATTCAATGACCGGTAAAAACTGAATCTCATTCAAACCGTAATCTGCAGCTTCCTGCTCAAATTTAGCAGCTTGCCCGACAGCACTCTCACTCAATAACGTCTTTAAATTTTTATATTTATAACCAAGGCGGATACCTAAATCGATGATCCCCTTTTCATTAAAAAGGCCGTAGGTTTTATC
>QKFI01000226.1 GCA_003251455.1 Tolumonas sp. | reverse complement strand
ATTTCTGTGATGAACCGGATTGTCAGCGAAATGCACACAGGCAACCAAGGTTCTGATTTCGAAACATTCGGGAAAGGTGCATGGACGTTTGAGCTGCGGGTGAATGCGGTTGCTGCGTTAGAAGCTGCATTACTCGATTTGATGGGGCAGTTCCTGAATGTGCCGGTTTGTGAACTTTTAGGACCGGGTAAGCAGCGTGATGAAGTAACTGTGTTGGGGTATCTGTTCTATATCGGTGATCGGACAGTCACAGATCTTCCTTATCAGGTGCCAGAAACCGGTAAACACGATTGGTATCGTCTGCGTCATGAAAAAGCGATGACACCAGAGTCAATTGTTGAGCTGGCAGCGGCGGCAAAAGATCGTTATGGCTTTAAAGATTTCAAACTGAAAGGTGGCGTGTTAGCCGGCGAACAGGAAATCGAAACGGTCACCATGCTGGCCAAGAAATTCACGGATGCTCGTATCACGGTTGACCCAAATGGCGCATGGTTACTGGAAGACGCCATTCGGTTGTGCAAAGGCATGAAAGATGTGCTGGCTTATGCAGAAGATCCATGTGGTGCAGAACAAGGGTTCTCTGGTCGTGAAATCATGGCTGAGTTCCGTCGGGCGACCGGTCTACCGGTAGCAACCAACATGATTGCAACCAACTGGCGTGAAATGGCACATACCGTCATGTTAAACGCGATTGACATTCCACTGGCCGATCCGCATTTCTGGACATTAACCGGTGCCGTGCGTGTTGCACAGCTTTGTAATGACTGGGGACTGACCTGGGGTTGTCATTCTAATAATCACTTTGATATTTCGTTGGCGATGTTTACCCATGTTGGCGCAGCGGTACCGGGAAATCCAACCGCAATTGATACCCACTGGATTTGGCAGGAAGGTCAGCATCTGACCAAAGAGCCACTGCAGATTGTGAACGGCAAAATTGCTGTCTCAGATAAGCCGGGTTTAGGCATTGAACTGGATATGGATCAGGTGATGAAAGCTCATGAGCTCCATAAAAAACTGCCAACTGGTGCTCGAAATGACGCGATGGCAATGCAGTACTTAATTCCTGGCTGGACGTTCGATCGGAAACGTCCTTGCATGATTCGTTAATGATTTGATTTCGGGATGTGGTTTCTACATCCCTCCAAAATGGAGTATTCAAGATGAGTTTTTCAACAGCCCCTGTCGTAACTGAAATGCAAGTGATCCCGGTTGCGGGTCACGATTGCATGCTGATGAACCTGAGTGGCGCACATGGCCCATTCTTCACCCGTAACATCGTCATCATGAAAGACAGCGCGGGTAACACAGGGTTAGGGGAAGTGCCAGGTGGCGAAAAAATTCGTCAGACATTGGAAGATGCAAAAGCGTTGATCATCGGTAAATCTCTGGGCGAATACAAAAACATCATGACTCGCATGCACAAAGAGTTCGCGGATCGTGATTCTAGCGGTCGTGGTTTACAAACATTTGACCTGCGTACTGCAATTCACGCTGTCACTGCAGTTGAAGCAGCCATGCTGGACTTACTCGGTCAATTCCTGAACGTTCCTGTGTGTGCGCTGCTGGGTGATGGTCAACAACGTGATGCCGTAGAAATGCTGGGTTATCTGTTCTACGTCGGTGACCGTAAGAAAACTGATTTGGCTTATGTAAGCAACGAGAATGCAACCTGTGATTGGTATCGTGTGCGTCATGAAGAAGCGATGGATCCAGAAGGTGTTGTGCGTCTGGCAGAAGCTGCATACGAAAAATACGGCTTCAACGATTTCAAACTGAAAGGTGGTGTGTTGTCAGCTGATGATGAAGCTGATGCGATTACTGCGCTGGCAAAACGCTTCCCTGAAGCACGTGTCACACTTGATCCAAACGGTGCATGGTCACTGGAAGAAGCGATCCGTGTTGGTAAACGTCTGAAAGGCGTATTGGCTTATGCTGAAGACCCTTGTGGTGCAGAGCAAGGTTTCTCTGGCCGTGAAGTGATGGCTGAGTTCCGCCGCGCAACTGGCTTACCAACTGCAACCAACATGATTGCAACCGACTGGCGTCAGATGGGACACTCTGTGGTGTTGAATTCTGTCGATATTCCTTTAGCTGACCCACACTTCTGGACCATGCAAGGTTCTGTTCGTGTCGCGCAAATGTGTCATGAATGGGGTCTGACATGGGGTTCACATTCTAACAACCACTTTGATATTTCTCTGGCGATGTTCACCCAAGTTGCTGCAGCGGCTCCAGGAAAAATCACTGCGATTGATACTCACTGGATCTGGCAGGAAGGCATTGACCGCCTGACGAAAGAACCACTGCAAATCAAAGGTGGTTTAGTGAAAGTGCCTGAAAAACCAGGTTTAGGTATTGATGTAGATATGGACCAAATCATGAAAGCGCATGAGCTCTACAAATCTCAGGCATTGAATGCGCGTGATGATTCAATTGGTATGCAGTATCTGATCCCAGGCTGGAAGTTTGATAACAAACGTCCTTGCATGGTGCGTTAATTTGTCGTCAGGAGCAGGTGAGAGCCTGCTCCGAACTAGAAAGGAAATGAACATGAATAAGCAGTACATCCCCAATCAACTTCGTAAAAGCCTTCAAAGTCAGACCTTGCAGATTGGGTGCTGGTCCGCGTTAGCAAATCCGATCTCGACCGAAGTATTAGGTCTGGCAGGTTTTGACTGGATCCTGCTGGATGGTGAACATGCCCCGAACGACATTTCCACCTTCATTCCGCAGTTGATGGCTTTGAAAGACAGCAAAAGCCAACCGGTGGTGCGTCCACCCGTCAATGAACCAGTGACGATTAAACGTCTGCTGGATATCGGTTTCTATAACCTGCTGATCCCATTTATTGAATCAGCAGAAGATGCAAAACAAGCAGTTGCTTCGACTCGTTATCCGCCAGCGGGTATTCGTGGTGTGTCTGTTGCGCATCGTAACAATGCCTACGGTACATTGCCGGATTACTTCGCAACCATCAATGACAACATCAGTGTGATTGCTCAGATCGAAACGCAAAAATCGGTCGACAACATTGATGAAATTGCTGCTGTGGACGGAGTGGATTGTCTGTTTATCGGCCCTGGCGACTTATCTGCTGGCATGGGCTATATCGGCCAGCCAGGTCATCCAGAAGTACAGAAAGCGATTCAATACGTCTTTGACCGTGCAAAAGCACACGGCAAAGCAAGCGGAATCCTCGCACCAAACGAGGCAGATGCGCGTCGCTATATTGAATGGGGCGCGACTTTTGTTGCTGTTGGTAGCGACCTTGGTGTGTTCCGTGCGGCCACGCAGGCCCTGTGTGACAAATTTAAATAATCATGATCCGGCGACTTCCTGGACTGGGGGAGATCCCCCATTTGGCAGAACGTTGGAAAGCGCAACAAAAGCATATAGAAGGAAAAGAAAATGAATCTGAAAATCGGTTTTATTGGTCTGGGGATCATGGGCAAACCAATGAGCAAAAACCTGCTGAAAGCTGGTTATTCATTGGTAGTTTCTGACTTGAATCAAGTTGCTGTCGGTGAGCTGATCGAAGCGGGTGCTCAAGCGGCGAAAACACCAAAAGAGGTTGCTGAACAGGTTGATATCGTTATCACCATGCTACCGAACTCACCACACGTGAAAACCGTTGTGTTGGGTGAAAATGGTGTCATCGAAGGTGCGAATAAAAACACTATCGTGATCGATATGAGTTCTATTGCACCACTGGCAAGCCGTGAAATCGCTACTGAATTAGCGAAAAAAGGCGTCGTCATGCTGGATGCGCCTGTATCAGGCGGCGAGCCAAAAGCTATCGATGGCACGTTGTCTGTGATGGTTGGTGGTGATAAAGCCGTATTCGACAAATGCTACGACGTGTTGAAAGCCATGGCCGGTTCTGTTGTCCATACTGGTGATATCGGTGCTGGTAACGTGACCAAACTGGCGAACCAGGTCATTGTGGCATTGAACATTGCTGCGATGTCTGAAGCACTGACACTGGCAACCAAAGCAGGTGTACAACCTGAGTTAGTGTATCAGGCAATTCGTGGTGGTCTGGCTGGTAGCACTGTGTTGGATGCAAAAGCACCAATGGTCATGGATCGTAATTTCCAACCTGGTTTCCGTATTGATTTGCACATTAAAGATCTGGCAAATGCGCTGGATACTTCACATGGCGTTGGCGCATCACTGCCACTGACAGCTGCTGTGATGGAAATGATGCAGTCACTGAAAACCGATGGTATGGGCGAATGCGATCACAGTGCGATTGCTCGTCACTATGAGAAATTATCAAAAGTGGAAGTAACTCGTTAAGAGGACGGCCCGAAGGTCGCCGTACCCAGATCTTCGGGACGTTTTTTCCGGTGAATAATGACTTTGGACGCGATTATCGCGCTGTTGTGAACTATGAAGATTGTCATTGCTCCTGATTCATACAAAGAAAGCCTGAGTGCGATGGAAGTTGCGACTCAAATTGAAGCCGGTTTTCGTGAAATATTCCCTGATGCCGAGTATGTCAAAATACCCGTTGCGGATGGTGGTGAAGGCACTGTCGATGCGATGATCGATGCGACCAACGGTCGGAAGATCTCAATGTCAGTAACAGGTCCTCTTAGTACGCCAGTTAATGCTGAATTCGGTTTATTAGGCTTTGGCCATTGTGCTGTGATTGAAATGGCTTCTGCCAGTGGTTTGGAATGTCTCTCAGTTGAAGAGCGAAACCCACTTATTACAACAACTTACGGTACCGGCGAGCTGATTCTGGCTGCCCTTGATTTAGGGGTCACAGATTTCATCATCGGATTGGGTGGTAGCGCAACCAATGATGGTGGTGCCGGCATGCTGCAGGCGCTAGGCGTGCAGATGAAAGATAAATCCGGACAGAGTATCGGTAAAGGCGGGCAATCTTTGTCAGAGCTGGAATATATTGATTTATCCGGGATGGATCCGCGACTGACACAATGCCGGTTTACTGTCGCCTGTGATGTTACCAATCCTCTGACCGGTTCCCAGGGGGCCTCAGCTATTTTCGGACCGCAGAAAGGTGCGAC
>QKFI01000348.1 GCA_003251455.1 Tolumonas sp. | reverse complement strand
CAACGTGACACCATCAACGAGAAACTATTGTTAACCGTCGATGCGGCCACCAACCCGTGGGGTGTAAAAGTCACCCGTATTGAGATCAAAGATGTTCGCCCGCCAATGGATTTGATTGATTCCATGAATGCACAGATGAAAGCTGAACGTCAGAAACGTGCTGAAATTCTGGAAGCTGAAGGGATCCGTCAGTCAAAAATCCTCAAAGCGGAAGGTGAGAAGCAATCACAGATCCTCAAGGCTGAAGGGGAACGACAGGCAGCTTTCCTGGCTGCAGAAGCTCGAGAACGTCAGGCAGAGGCGGAAGCAAAAGCAACGCAACTCGTATCAGAGGCAATTGCAAACGGTAACACACAGGCGATCAATTACTTCGTTGCGCAGAAATATACTGAAGCATTAATGAAAATCGGCGAAGGACAAAACAGCAAGTTGGTGATGATGCCATTGGAGGCAACACAAATTATTGGCTCGATTGGTGGGATCAGTCAGTTAGTCAATGAAATCACCCAATCAGCTCCGAAAAAGGGGTAAATCATGTTGATCTGGAATTGGCTCGCAGACTGGGGAGAACTTCATTGGCTGATACTAGGGGTAACCCTGCTGATTCTGGAAATTTCCGGTACGGCTGGACTGCTATTATGGTCTGGCCTGTCGGCGCTGATGACCGGGGGACTGGTCTGGCTGTTTCATCCACCGGTCTTTGTGCAATGGGTAATCTTCGCGGTCCTGAGTATGATCACCACATATTTATGGTTTAAGTTGAACCGTAAACAGGATCAGGAAACGGATCCGACGCCGGTTTTGAACCAACGCATGCAACGTTGTCTGGGTGCTGAAACCGTATTAATTCAGGACGTAGTTCAGGGCAAAAGCCGCGTCAGACTGGATGATACCTACTGGCCGGTTATTGCACATCAACCGATGAAAGCTGGTACGCCGGTCATTGTCACAGCCACCGAAGGCACCTATCTGATTGTCAGGCCGCTAGAACAAGATGAAGAAAAAGGGAGCTAAGCTCCCTTTTATTATGACGAATCGGTGTCTACTTCCGGTTTTTAACCGGTTCTTTCACATCTGAGGACGGCGGCGTTTCAAACTTTTCCGGTTGCAGAATAAACTCTTCACCCAATTTGATTTGCTCTCGTAACGTTGGCAGCATTGCCTCCAGCGTTTCTTTTTCAGGTGCCGTCAACGGCCCATAAGGCAATACCTGATACCAACCTTCTTTTCCTAAACGCATTGGTTGTGAGAAGAAACGAGAATGTTGACTACCGCCTTCAACGTAAGCACATTCCACTACATTTTCTTCACCCATTAAACCTCTGACAACCGCATTCACAAATCGATAACCGGCAGCCGCCATGGCCAACGTGGCCGAACCACCACCTGCTTTCGCGTCCACCACTTCAGTACCAGCATTTTGAATATGCGCAACTAATTCCGCAGCTTCTGCATCCGTAAATTCAAAACCACCAATTTGTGACATCACTGGCAAGATAGTTTGTCCACTATGACCACCGATGACATTGACCCGGATAGTACCAGCAGCCCTGCCGACAAAATGCGCAACAAAGGTTTCAGCCCGTATCACATCCAGCATCGTGACACCGAACAATTTCTGCGGATTATAAACACCCGCCTTTTTCAGAACTTCAGAAGCCAACGGCACCATACTATTGACGGGATTCGAAATAATACAAAAACATGCTTTTGGACAGACTTTCGCTGCTACGGTCATCAGATCGCGCATGACCATCGCATTGAAGAGCAGCAGGTCGCTCCGGTGCATCCCGGGTTTGCGAGCAAGACCGGCGGCAATCACGACAACATCACTACCTTCTAAAGCTTTCGCTACATCATCGCCACAATAACCTTTTACCTCGACATCCGTTGGAATATGACCGAGATCAACGGCAATGCCTGGCGTCTGAGCAGAAACATCGTACAATGACAGCTTAAATCCAGCCGGTAATTTCATCTTCAGCAACAAAGAAAGCGGTTGTCCTATACCACCAGCAGCACCCAGAACAGTTATTTTCATAGCAAGCTCCATATATTGTTGTGATGGTTTTTTTCCTGCTGATCTGAAAATAGTCGAATTCGGCCAACTCACCAAAATCTGCATGTTGAACTGTGACAATGACGACAATCAGTAGAGTATTTTCCGGCTCCGAAACGGACTGAAATACCAATGAAACGCTGATAAAAGTATAGAAAAGAAATAAAGACGTGCATTAGGTGTTAATTTTTATGCACTGATCGTTGAAATGTATGCAATGAGACTGCAAAATTACTTTTTTTGAACGATTTATCACGGATTTTACATGAAACCCGGCGAAAAACAGGAACAGCTAGTCAAAGCGTTCAAAGCGCTGTTACGTGAAGAACGATTCGGTTCTCAGGCAGAGATTGTCACTGCTTTACACGAAATGGGCTTTGAAAACATTAACCAGTCGAAAGTCTCCCGCATGCTGAGTCGTTTCGGAGCAGTGCGTACCCGAAATGCGAAGATGGAAATGGTTTACTGCCTGCCTGTTGAACTGGGCATTCCAACCATCAATACCCCGCTGAAAAGTCTGGTGTTGGATGTTGACCATAACGGTATCATTCTGGTGATCCACACGACACCGGGCGCTGCGCAAATGATTGCCCGTATGCTTGACTCATTAGGCAAAGCAGAAGGGATTCTCGGCACCATCGCGGGTGATGACACAATCTTTATCACGCCGACTGCCGATACTGATATTGATGAATTACACGACTCCGTCCTTGAGTTGTTTGAACAAATCAATTGATCGAATCATAAGCCTTAAAATCCAGTGATAATGCATCACTGGATGTTCCCCTCTATTCTGCTCTGGATTCCTTTTCTTTCCCGACATAGGGCAGCGTCACGATAAAACAAGCCCCTCGATCAGTGTTATTCCGACACTTGATAGAAGCATCTTCCAGTTTTGCCAGACTTTGTTTAACCAGATACAGCCCTAACCCTCGGTCACTCCCTTTGGTTGAAAAACCCCGTTCAAAGATATAGGGCAGTAAATCCGGATCAATTCCCTTTCCGTTATCCTTGACCACACAAACCACGGAGCCTTGGTCATAGTCAAGCGCTACGATAATCGTCGGATCTTCGACTTCCTGAAGTTCATCGATCGCATTTTCCAGTAAATTACCCAGAATCGTGACAAGCATATGTTGCTGATCCGGCTTCGTTGATTCAGGCAGATAACTATCGTCGGTGACCGTAATCGTAATACCAACATCAAATGCCCGATTAATTTTCCCCAGCAGGAAACCGGCAATGACCGGATCTTGAATACGACGAACCAGACCGCCGACATCATTATGGTATTTTTCTGCAATCCCCATGATGTAGTGTTGTAACTGATCAAAGGCCCGGATATTCACCATTCCCAGAATGACATGCAATTTATTCATGAACTCATGTGTTTGCATGCGCAATGCTTCTGCATAATCAGACACGCCACTGAGACGTTCCATTAGCTGAGTAATTTCAGTTTTATCACGGAAGGAAACCACCGCGCCGGTGATCTTGGCATTTACTAAAACCGGCACACTACTGATTAAAAGACTCCGACCGTTCAATTCAAGCTCTTCATCATATTTTGCAACACCAGATTGTAAGACATCTTCTAAGTGCAGATGTTTTGGCCAGCTTTTGCTCCGTTCATCCTGTTTCAGTTCATCAAAAGAACCGTTTAACTTGAGTAATCGCTTTGCTTCTGCGTTGATGAGGGTGATTTCAGACTTCTCATTAACGGCGATGACACCTTCACGAATAGACTGCAAAATCGCACTACGCTGTTCCAACAAACTCGCGATTTCCGAAGGTTCCAATCCAAACATCATGGCTTTGATTTTTCTCGCCAGATAATAAGCACCGATTGCGCCGATTAAAGCGCCAAACAGCAAGGCCATATAAGCAAACCAAAGATTGGCAGCAATAATCGATTTGACTTTGTTGGTTGAAACACCAACTGCAATGGCGCCAACTTGTCGACCTTGATAATACAAGGGGCTAATCACTCGAACAGAGGATCCTAGCGACCCCTTTGCTTCTGAAAGTGTTTCCTCACCTTGCAGGGCTCTCATTTCATCACCGCCCTGAAATTTTTGACCGATTATCCCTGGATTAGGATGGGTATGTCGGATGGCATTCATATCCATCACGACGATGTAAAGCAGTTCGTTTTTCTTACGAACGGATTCGATATAGTCCTGAAGTGCTTTTTGTTGTGAGGGAAGATCAATGGCGGCCGCAATGAAAGGCATTTCTGTGAGCGTGCGGGCAACAGCTCTGGTTTTTTCTTCCAGACCATTCTTACTCAGCGCAGTTGATTGCGTTACAAAGACGGTGTGAACAACTAACAGTACAACCGCAATCACAGAACAAACCAGTAAAGTGATCGTTGTTCTCAGTTTCATCGGGTAGGCAAATTTGAACACAAATGCGTTTCCTTGCTTTATCAGCAACCAATAAATTTAAGCATAGATATTTTCGCACATGTCATGACTTGAGAACGATGAATGTTTTGGGGTGTTCGACGTTAAACTCAGATGTTTGGGGCGAAAAAAAATCCAGTGACCATCGTTCACTGGATTTTTTCTGGAGCGGACTAACAGACGATGATGTCATCGCACTGTTTTATCTCAGCGCCATTATTTCATTGCGCAGTTTGCACACTGTTTATTCAGGATTTCCTGGAAGAAGTCATTTCCTTTGTCATCCACCAGAATGAATGCAGGGAAGTTTTCAACTTCGATTTTATAGATAGCTTCCATACCCAGTTCTGGGTATTCAACACATTCCAGGCTCTTGATACTTTCCTGAGCAAGAATAGCAGCAGGACCACCGATACTACCTAAGTAGAAACCGCCGTGTTTATGACATGCATCGGTCACCTGTTGGCTACGGTTACCTTTTGCCAGCATGATCATGCTGCCGCCATTTGATTGCAGCAGATCAACATAAGAGTCCATACGGCCAGCAGTTGTTGGGCCTAAAGAACCTGATGCATAACCT
>QKFI01000266.1 GCA_003251455.1 Tolumonas sp. | reverse complement strand
AACTCGGCCTTTGCAGTAGTGACAGCCGACACAACCTGCTCAATCGCTGGTAAAGTTAATTCCGTTGTCACCGCATTTCCAAGCATTCGATATTGAAAATCAGTTTCGTATGGGACGAATTCATTGAGATCTAAATTAAGCTGCCTTGAAACCTCAGCATTGGCTGTATCGAATAGCGCCTGAATATCGCGCATTAGCGCGGTTAATCTGTGCATCTGGAAATCAGTAGGATTATTAGCCAGCCTAGCTTTGATGTCTTTTTGCAGCTTTTCTAGTAGTGGTTTAAGTTTGTTGAACGACCCACCGCTGAGTCGTTGCAACATGATTTGGTGACGAGTTGATGCGTCGATTAAGTATTCGTTAGCGCTCATTTGTCACCTCATATGAGCTTTCCCATCTTTTGCACGATAATTTTTTTACTGGTATCTTTATGCCTTTAGTGCAGTAGTAGTAATTAGGTGAATATTCATCTTTAGAATCAAAATCAAGATTTCTGCATGTGTGGCAGCAATCAGGGACTTGCGTGCACTTTAATTCTCTCATCACTCACCACCTTTCAGCTTGCGATATGCTGCGCGTGCGCCTTGATTGAAGAAGCTACTAACTGTACCATCGTGGATCTCGATGCTTTTTAGTGAGTCAACAAACTCATCCTCTTCTCGCTGCGCTTTCTCGGCTGGCGTTTCGACTGGTTCAATACCAGTAAGATATTCAAAGCGCATACTGCCATCATCAAATTGCAGACAATACTTCCCGTCATGTTCACCAATCACAGTGCATTCGTAACCGCAGTATGCCGGTGTATTTTTCTCTTTGACTAAACAACCAACAGCCGGATATCTCCCTGCAATTTGATCCTCTTTCGTCCATGTAGGAATGCGAACTATCTTTCTGACAGCAACGTTATAAGGTGCTAACCCAGAGCCAACACAATAACCGCACAGTTCTTCAATAGAATTGAATGTTAAAACTGTTTCTCCGAATCTCGCAGCAACAAAGCCATCTTTAACCGGTTTATTGAATAATGATGAATCACCGTATGTAACTTCAAACTTAGCGTTAGCATCCATCACTCACCACCTTTCAGCTTGCGATATGCTGCGCGGAGGCAAATCTTGTAATCTTTTTGCGCACTATCAAGCAACCTTTCATCACCTAAAATCATTTCATATTTCATTTTGCTTTCTCCTTGTTGAATAACTCGCAAATAGCCGCCTCGATAGCTGCCTTCTTGCTTCCGTGAATTCCAGCTAGATAGTCTAGCTTTTGCAGGATTTCTTCTGTTGTGTAAGCGATTGGAAGGCGCGGTGTATTGCGCCGTTTTAAGTTTTGTTTTTGTGTTTGGTTCACGTTAGCCACTTATTCAATAAGATCGCTGACGAATTGCTTTAGAGATCTTCCGTTTAGTTTACCAACAAACATGTTTCCTCTTTCTGTTCTTTTATAAACAGAATCATACTGATCTTTGCAATACAAATCCTCGATTGCTGGATACATTTCCACATTGTCTTTGTTGGTGAATGCTATTACATGTTTGCGCTGAAACGATCCACCCAATCCATCAACCTTAATGAACAGACGAGAATCGTGAATACTTGAAACAACACGAAAACCGTACTCACCTTGTAATTGAACTTTTGTTTTACCAGCTACGATTAAAGAATTAAATACTTTCATTTTGTTTACTCCGCTTGTTTGTTTGCTGCCTTGTTTGTATGTATTAATAATAGTACTTACACATAGTAATTACAACATTTATTTGTAAAAAAGCCGCAATAAATGCGGCATTAGTCACAATTTAAATACTCTCAGACTCAATATCCGCCGCAATATCCTCATCTGTCCGATTCGGGTCTAGCTTGATGCGACCAGTTCGAAGCATGTATTGCATATCCTTGATCGCAATCGCGCCGCTATCCTTAATCGTCACAATGGCGCCAGCCTCTTGAGCTGTTAGGGTTGTGTCGTAATAGTCGCGGTTCATCGAGTAGCTCACTAAATCAGGATCAACACCTTTGTATTCCGCACACGCTTTCAGTGCTGGCGTAACAACCTGGTTATTCCATGCTGAGATCACCATATCAAGCGCAGACGTCTGCGAGCTGGCATTAATGCGCGCCTCTTCTGCCGTCTTCTCCCCGCCTTCGGTCATGAGTTTTGCGCCCATCGATTCCATCTGCAATTGCATGTCGTCGAGCGCCTTGTTTAGGCTGCTTGATTCAGGTGCGGTAGCAGTTTCAAATCCGCCATTCTCGCCCAAGAAATGTCCTTTCGTTGCGCCAACTTTAACGCCATCAGGGTTTGAGGTTTGGAATTGTTCCCAACTCATCGACGTTCTCAAGCCTAATGTCAACTGCCCATGAGTGTGCAAGTTTTCGCGGTAATCAGCAGTCACCTGGTAGTGCGACCGGTTAACAACGGCGATATCCATCAGTGGGATGCGCTCTAAATCTACCATGAAAAATGGGATGTAGTTAAACGTGGCACCAACACCTCGCACGCCTGACGGTTTTCGTGGGGCATATTCTGGCGTTAATACAGACTCCCCTTCGTCGTATAGCGCTTGCGTGTAAACGTAGTCGCTGAATGAGCCACCCAGGATCTCGCTTGCTTGCTCTGGAGATCTTAGCCGCAAAACACGATATGTTTTTTTGAGCGTAAAACTAAATTCATCCTCTGGAACTTTTAGCCATTCAACTAGCTTGACCATTGTCAACATCTCACGACCAAAGATTAGCTCTTTCGTGTGATTATCGATTGCCTCAGCTAGATATTCTGCCGCATAAGGCATGAGATTTAATTTCGCCTCTTGCTCTGCCGTCATACCGTCTTCTACTGCGGGATAATCAATCAGCAATCCATGCCTCCCTGCCTGCAACACATTATCAACGCCTGACTTATTAACAGCCTCGATGCCATTGCCGCCGCCGTCGAAGTTGTCGATAAGTGGCAGCAATGCATCCGGAAAATCATAGGCTGCTGGCTTACGGAATGCTGCGCCGATCATGTCTCGTTTGGTTTTAACGGTTGCACCTAGTAGATATGCGCGATCAATGTATGCTTTGTATCGCTCCGGCTCGTCTTCTGCAAATGCAGCAGGGAGATATTTTGTCGTTTTGCTTTTAACTGTGAATTCGTCCGAGCACATATCACGCACAAACTCTACGCGGCGCATTTTTTCTGCATATTCTGGATGAACGCTAGTAATTGGCATGATTATTTCCTTACCATGAGAATTTGATTTTAACATCTGCCAATGGTTTTATTACTGGCATTTCATAAACAATTGGGTATGTCGTGGCGTCATTTTGATGGTCGATTATACCATCTTTTGACGGTTCACCGTTTTTATCGTATGCCTGCTGCTCAAGCCCTCTTGCCGTATGCGGGCAAAGCGCATCATTAACCCATACTTTTCCAGACTCTAAGCCCTTATTCATCGACAAAACACGATCTTTCACTGCTGGATTACTTCGGTTTACCCTGACCTCAAATCCAGCTTGTTCAAATAATGCAATATCAGAAACGCTGGCTGATACTGATTTCCGATTATTTCCGCTGGCATCTGGATAGATGATTATCTTATGGCCTTTATCTTTCCACCGCTCTTTGATAACACGCACAGCATCTGGCGTATCGAATAGATCGCACAACTCCGCCACTGCATGCCATCCATTTGGCCGCTGAACATAAATAGTTGACGCCATTTTTCCAACGTTGAAATCCTGCCCGATAAATAGCGGCTCGTTTTCTTTTATGACTTCGTGACTGCGGCATCGATTTCGGTCATACGCATAGTAAACCGTTCCAGACGTCAAGTTGACAAATTCACCATCAACATAAGCATTAACTAGCTGACTTGGGTATGTATCGTATAGGGATTTAATATAATCTTTTGGCAGGTTCTTTGCGTTCTTTCGTGTACTGGCTCTCGTTAGTGAGTAGTGTTCCGCCATAACTTCATCTTTCGCTGTCTGAACAACAAACAAATCATAAACGAAATTAAAGCCCTCTGGCGTTGTCGTGAAATCAACCGTGTTGACAGGATAGTCATCACGCACACTAGACATGCGAGCAATGATCTTTTTCCATGCAGCATCAGCCTTCTGGCGCTTCATGGTGTCTATCTCGTCTATCTGCGCATGGTTAATATCAAAACCAACAATGCGATGCGGGTTTTCCATTGCTCGACACTTAACGGTTGCGTATTCTTCACCATCAAATAGGAGCTTAACTTCTTTCCGGCTTACATTTATATCGACAGTTAGTTCTGCACCGAACTCGCAAGATAGCATTTCCCCTACTTCGGCAATTGTAGAATAGAAAATATCTGAGATCATTGGATAGGTCGGGGCAAAGTAGCCGAGCTTTATACCTGGATGCATCGCTGCAAGCATCCATTGGCGTACGCACCCGACAACAGTTTTACCGCTTCTATATCCGCCAACGAACCCGTTAAACTTTTTTTTAACAGACAGGAATTCAGCTTGCGGCTCATTAAGACTAAACTCACGCGCCATCTTCTGACGCATCCTTTACAGATAGAGTCACATTGTAAGTTTTACGCTCTTTCTTATCGCCATCGGTTACACCAAGCATTTCATTCATGGTTTGAATTGCAGAGCGGGCAGCTGCTAGATTCTCTCTGCGCTTACTTCCAGTGCCATCAACATAAGTTGCAACTCCTGCCTCAACAATCTCTTTTAACCATCTTAGGCGCTGCTCTACTGTGATATTGAATTTAGCTGATGCGACAACTGACGCTTGTGCCTTTAGCTCGTCAATTCTTGACATAATCTTTACATTAGACATCAAGCGACTTGCAAGCTGATTTATCGATTCAGGCTTTGCTTTTGAGTTTGGCACCATAACCAAATATGCAGCCGTAGCATTTCCGCCATTCTCATAATAAGCGCGGCAAAATAATTCTTCTTTGTCAGTTAGTTTACCCATAATTGACTCTCGCCCAATTCCAAAAAGTCAATAAAAACATATCTCAATATTACCACAACGCCAAAAAATAAACCCGCATTAAGCGGGCTTTTGTATTT
>QKFI01000407.1 GCA_003251455.1 Tolumonas sp. | reverse complement strand
TGCCTGCCTTTAATCAGCATCTGCAGGAACTGGGCTACCCAAGCTGTGATGTCACCGATGACATCACTTACAAAATGTTCCTCGCGCCACGCTAACCCTCAAATCCCCTGCTTGCAGGGGATTTTTTTAACAACCAAATCGCTGACGATATTGCAGTGGTGAAAGACCCGTCTGTTTCTTAAATAGTTTATTGAAGGAAGCTCGGTCATCATAGCCAATTTGCCAGATGATCTGTTCCACCGCAAGAGAGGTGGTTTCCAGCAATTCTCGCGCTTTTTCAACGCGTAACAATTGTACATACTGGGTCAGTGTCTGTTGAGTTGCCAGTAAGAAACGACGCTGTAACGAACGCTCACTCATCGCAGCCTGCAGCGCCAATTTCGATACGCCAAATCGATCATTGAAATGCGTTTCTAGCCATTGTTGTAACGACAAAATAGCAGCATCACCATGCTGCATCGGAGGTTGAAAACGCCGGTAATAACGTTGCTCCCGATCGCCGCTGTCCCAAATTAGATAATGACTTAACTGAGAAACCAATGCGGAACCGTAATATCGCCGCAGAATTCGCAATGTCAAATCAAGCCAGGCCATAATGCCACCTGCAGTCATTAAATCAGGCTCCTCAATGACGACAGCATCCAGATCCAGTTTCACCTGAGGGAAATGCTGGTGGAAATAATTTTCTAGCAGCCAGTGCGTGGTAATGACGCGCCCATCGAGCAAGCCCGCCTGCGCTAACAAACAAGCACCCACGCAAGCGGAAGCCAAGACCACTCCTAATGTTCGTTGACGAAGCAACCACTCCCGTAACCATGCAGGACAAACAGGAGTCACGCCAGCAGAGCAAGGTGGCAGAATCACGACATCGACAGAGTCATCCTGTGCCCAGCATCGTGCATTCGGGAACACGATTGATGAACCAGCTGGTAAATATCGGCATTCAATTGGTGCTTCTTGTGGATAGGATTGTTGCCGAAATCGTTCTGCCGCTTGAAAAGCTTCTGCCAACCCAAAGAGTGCAGAGCTTAGCACTGATTCATACGCCACAATCGCAATGCGCAGTTCCGACATCTGATTTCCTAAACTGACAGTTTTAACCATATATATGTCATATCCGCCAAAGGTTTGTCCGTATTTATCTCGTTATTCTGAACAATAATTCAGCAAAGGAGATTTCTATGCAAACGACCGTATTACTGGTGATCGACGTTCAAAATGATTATTTCCCAGGCGGGAAAATGCCGCTGCATGAACCAGAAGTAGCACTGCAAGAAATTAAGAAATTACTCGGTTATTTCCGACAGCATCAGATGCCAATCATTCATATTCAGCATGAGATGATAGACCGGCCTGAGAAACCTGCTCGTTTTTTTATTCCTGGAACCCCCGGAATAGATTTACACCCGCAAGTTCTCCCTGCCGCAGGTGAATTACTGTTGGTCAAACATTTCCCTAGTTCATTCCGCGAAACGGGCTTGCAAGCTCAACTTCAACAAATAGGCATCCAGCAACTGGTTATCTGCGGCATGATGACGCAAATGTGTGTCGACACCACAACACGAGCGGCATTCGATCTGGGATATCAGGTGCAGGTCGCGATTGATGCGACGGCATGCCCAACACTGAGATTTGAAGAAACGAAGATCCCCGCTCATCTTGTGAAAGCAAGCGTGGCTGCGGCATTAAATGGAACATTTGCAAAAGTAAGTCATACCGATACTATCTTGAATCAAATCGGATAAAAACAGTCCCGTTTTTCCAAACGGGACTGCAAATGAGTGATGTTTATTTTTTCAGACAATTCGGAAAGTCCGCCGGTAATTCACTGGCGGCACAAGCAATGACCGATTCGTTGTTGGCACCACACTCTTCTACATAGGTAATGGTAGCAAATTCGTCGATCACTTCGGTCGGATAGGCTGGGCCCGCCTCACGATATGATTCCATCAATGGAATATGTTCATTCTGGAAACAAACGGTTTTCTTTGGATCATTGATAATCCAGCGCGGGAAGAAAATGGTGCCGTGGAACAGTTTGTCCGCCAAATTGACGATCAGACTGACATCGGTGCCGGTTGGTTCAGTCCAGGAAATTTTGTATACATCTTTCGCCACTTGAACCATGTACACATGTTGATCTTTTACCCAACGGTTGCCAACGATGCCACTGTGAATACGATAATCGAGGGTTTCTCCATTTTTTACATAAATTTCGTAATTCCAGCCATTGTCGTAGGTATACACTAAGTGCTTGCCAATAAAGCCGTTCAAGTCATGTTTTTCAAAATGATTCATCATTCACCCTTCAACATCAGAAATTTATTCTTCGCTGAATAGATTAAGATTCACAAAACAGATTAAAAAGCGCTCATTTTTGATTAAAATAATCGGATTATTAGATGTATCTGGAGGAATGATGCTGCCAAAATCGACGCTGGAACAATGGATTGTACTGAAGACGGTAGTTGAATTGGGTGGATTTGCACAGGCGGCCGCGCGATTAAACAGGAGTCAATCCTCTGTCAGTTATGCGCTTCAGCAATTACAAGAACGTCTCGGTGTGCCACTCTTAAAAATTCGAGGCCGAAAATCAGAACTCACAGAAGCAGGAGAAACCCTGTTAGCCCAAGCAACGCCAATTATCACTACCTATTTTGAACTAGAAATGCAGGCTCAAAGCCTGCGGCAGGGTATCAAGCCCACCATTCGCCTTGTCGTTGATACAGTTTTTCCGAAAGATTATCTGTTTCAAGCGCTGCAAAAGTTTCAGCAACAATATCCGAAAACCCAGATCCATGTGACCGAAGTGATTCGTTCAGAAAGCGAACAAAAACTCGCGCAAAACGATGCTGACCTATATCTCATCTATATGCATGAGCCGGAAAAGCATCCGAGTTCATTACTGTTACATCTCGATTTCATCGCGGTTGCCCGAGCCGATCATCCCCTTCATCAACACCACACCTTCCTCACCTCAGCCCAATTGGCTGCTTACCCGTTGATAGCTATCGCCGATCAACAAACCCAGCAACAAGAAAAGCATAAAATTACCGTACGTTCAGAATGGATCCTGACGACGGTTCCTGCAGCTGTCGAGGCTATCCGGCATGGTGTCGGTTATGGCTGGTTGCCCCTGAATCAAATCCAACCTTATCTGGAAAGTGGCGAACTGAAAGCGCTATCCATGGAACAGCAAGTCCGCTCGACCCCGCTTTATCTGTTGGTCAATGAAGCACAACTGTTTGATCCAACGGTCACGGCGCTGGCAGAGTTAGTCAAACAGAGTGTCTGTTGGTGAGATGTTGCAAAATTGTACTTTATTCAACCGGTTTCAGCGTTCATAATAGAATGAACACTCTAATATGAGACTATGAACCACACATGTCTGCTGATAAATTGCCGTGGCAGAAACCACTGATCCCATTTCGACGTCTGATTCTGATTTTGTCACTCTGTTCTGCTTTTGCTCCGTTTGCGACCGATATGTATCTGCCCGCGTTTGGTCAGCTGGTCGATCATTTTCATACGGATGCCAGTCATATCGAAACGACCGTCTCGTTTTTCTTTTTAGGACTGGCGGTTGGCCAGATCCTCTACGGACCACTGATTGACCGTTTCGGACGAAAAAAACCCATGCTGGCTGGGATTGGCATATTCCTTCTGGCAACCATCGGTTGCTTGTTCGCGCCAGACATCGAATCTTTTATCGTCATGCGCCTGTTGCAAGCGATTGGTGGTTGCTGCGGCATGATTATTGGGCGAGCCATCGTCAGCGATCTGTTTTCACAACATGAAATGGCGCGCGTGATGTCGTCCCTGATGATAGTGATGTCTCTGGCGCCGATTTGTGCACCCTTGATAGGTGGATGGTTAGTCACGCATTTCAACTGGGTGAGTGTCTTTCTAGCGCTGCTGATCCTTAGTGCTATCTGTGGTCTGTCTGTATTATTCGGCCTGCCGGAGACAAAGTCACCCCATCAGAAAAACACCGGGAATTTGTTACAAGGCTACCTGACGCTCTTCAAACGTCCGGCTTATCTGATCCCGGCTGTTAGCGGTAGCCTGACACAATCCTGTATGTTCGGATTTATTACCGGTTCGCCATTTGTCTTCCTGCATCATTTTGGTCTGAATGCACAGCAATACAGCTGGGTTTTTGGTTGTATCACTTTCGCTTTTATTATTTCAGCACAGCTCACCAAAATGGCATTACGCCGTTATTCACCAAAGCAGATTTTTAGCAAAGCATTACTTGCCAATGCGATGTTCGGCATCGCGTTATGTGTGGTGGCAGAAACAAGTCATATGTGGTTGTTTATCATCCCGCTCTGGCTGACCATTGCTACATTAAGCTTCCTTGGCGCCACCTCGACGGCACTGGCGATGTCAAAAGCGGGAGACTACACCGGAAGCGCATCCGGCCTGCTTGGGTTACTGCAATTTGGTTTCGGTTTTATCGCGAGTAGTACGATTGCAGCCACGCAAAATGGTACCCCTTATCCAATGACGATGACCATGGCTGCATGCGGTATCCTCGGCACCCTGCTCTGGTTTATCGGCTCATCTCGGCAAAGTGTCGAATAATCCAGTCGCGAATATATTGTTGCACCGGATCATGCTCATGCAGCCGGTGCCAAGCCAGTTGTAACGTTGCACTCACCTGTTCCGGCGCAAAAGGTCGCATCACCAACGCATCAAATAATGGATGATCGGCAACCATAATTTCCGGCAAAATCGACACCATTTCGCACTCCCGCAAAATCGCCGGTATCGACGTAATTCCACCTGAAGTTGCCATGATCTGACGGGAAAGTCCGTGTGCGGCAAAATAGTTATCAATAATCGTGGCTGTTTTATAAGAATAATTCGACGCCAAATGCGGCAACTTCGCAAGATGTTCGATGGTCATATCCGAACCAAACTGCACCTGATTTTCATCATAAATGACAACAAACTGACTGCTGATTAATTGCTGCTGTAAAAATCCATCACCGGCGTCCCACTCATTGCCAATGATCGCCATGTCAATGCGCCCCAGCGTGAATGATTCAGCTAATTGAACCATGGGT
>QKFI01000025.1 GCA_003251455.1 Tolumonas sp. | reverse complement strand
AGTGTTTCTGGATTAAAAAACACTTTCTGGGTCACCCCATCCACCACCATAAAGTCGTTACCGAGACCGTGCATTTTGGAAAATTGGATCAACATGAAAACGGCTCCTGTTACGGTAACAGATGTTCAAACTGCCACAGTGATTCCAATGGTTCGCGCTCCCGCACCAGATGCGACGTTGCATCATCCACCAGAACTTCCGCAGCACGGCTGCGCGCGTTGTAGTTTGATGCCATCGAGAAACCGTAAGCGCCCGCAGAACGCACCACCAGATAATCACCAGGTGCAATCGCCAGCTCACGATCTTTACCCAGGAAGTCGCCGGTTTCGCACACAGGGCCAACGATATCGTAACGGTGTGGTGTACGTTCCAGCGATTGATTGACTGGAATAATTTTCATCCAGGCACTGTACAGTGAAGGACGAATCAAATCGTTCATCGCCGCATCCACAATTGCGAAATTGCGGTCTTCACCCTCTTTCAGGTATTCGACTTTCGTTGCCAGGATCCCGGCATTCGCCATGATGGCACGGCCTGGTTCGAATAACAGTGTCAGATCGCGATCTTCTAATTTCTGTTTCAGTGCAGTCGCATATTCGCTTGGGTGCGGTGGCGTTTCATCGTTGTAATTCACGCCTAAACCACCACCGACATCCAGATGATGGATCTTGATACCGTCCGCGGCCAGTTGATCAATCAGCGCCAGCAGTTTGTCTACTGCTTCCAGAAATGGTTCGATTTCGGTTAGCTGTGAACCGATATGACAGTCAACACCCACAATCTGCAGGTTTGGCAGACCGGCTGCGTATTTGTAGACTTCTGGCGCACGCTCAATCGGGATCCCGAATTTGTTCTGTTTCAGACCCGTAGAAATATACGGATGCGTGCCCGCATCGATGTCCGGGTTGATACGAATCGAAATACGCGCAACTTTACCCATGCTACCAGCAACCGCGTTCAGACGCTCCAGCTCAGGCTCTGACTCCACGTTGAAGCACAGAATGTCCTGTTCCAGCGCATAACGCATTTCTGCTTCAGTTTTACCAACCCCGGAGAAGACCACTTTCTTCGGATCACCGCCCGCAGCCACAACACGTGCCAGCTCACCACCAGAAACGATATCAAAACCTGAGCCCAAGCGAGCCAGCAGGTTCCGTTCGCCTTCACCGCATAGCAAATCAGATGAGGCACTTCACCAGCCGCCGCATCAAATGCCTTCCAGTGACGTTCAATCGTGGCACGGGAATAAATATAAAGCGGTGTACCATATTGAGCCGTTAACTCAGATACTACGCAGTTTTCGGCCATTAATTCGCCGTCTTCGCGATAGTTAAAAAAATCCATGACGCTCTCGTTTCCTTATGACTGGGGCTGGTTTTGTTCCGTCGTTTGGGTCGGTTGGTTCTCTTTTGCTTTCGGCTCAGTTTTTCCCGGCATATACAGCGGACCTTTCAAGCCGCATCCTGCCAGTAAAAGTGCCGAAAACAGGACCAAACCCACACTGTATGTGCGTATTTTCATGATCTTGTGCGTTTCGCTAATTTGGCCCACTATAATCTCACTCATCGCAGTAAATGCAAATAGGACAAAACGGAATGAATGACAGTGAATTCCATACGCTGGTCGAAGGACGGTATCAGGCCATCGAAGATGCCATTGATAATTGCGATACCGACATCGATTGCGAAATTAACAGCGGTGTACTCACACTGACTTTTATCAATGGTAGCAAAATCATCATCAACAAGCAGGAGCCACTGCATCAGATTTGGGTGGCAACCCGTGAAAATGGCTTCCATTTTGATTTTATTGATGGTCATTGGATCGATAACCGGGGTGGTCAGGAGCTGATGTCATT
>QKFI01000401.1 GCA_003251455.1 Tolumonas sp. | reverse complement strand
AACGACCCTGCGTTAAATCGATATGAAAAGGATGCGTCAGACTGGCCAGATTTTCGCCGCGAATCGCTAATATTTTCATGCTTCCTGGCTCTCCACTTCATCTTCTAACGATTCAAAACAAGCCATTAATGCAGTATCCGGGGCGTGATCGTAATGACGTTGATAACATAGCGTGAATACGTCTTTTGGCGTCAACATATCCAATGCCTCACCCGCAAATTGATCCGCAGCGCCTAAACCATGTCCGGTATATTCAGTATGAATTCGAGTCAATCTCACTGGCTTATCAGCCAACGCTGCCGTTATTTTTTCTCTTAATCGAGCCTGCGGTTTATCCAATAGTACATTGACTTCGAGGTAAGGACGCTCCTGAAATGCTCGTTCAGGTAAATCGAGTGCATCCAGTGCAACTAACACGTCCTCAAGCGGTGCGGCCTTTGATGGAATACGTAACATGTCGACAGTACGGGGGACACGAATGCGAGCAGAAACAGAGATGGTTTCTTCGGTAACGGTTAACTCAATGACCTGATGTGGATAGTGCTGTTCGCTCATTGATAGCGGTAAAGGTGAACCGGAATACCAAATCTGTTCACTGAGCTGTTGCGATAAATGCAAATGCCTACAGACAACGGTAAGGCATGCTGATTACCACCTAATACTTTTCTTTCAGATAAAGCCGATAATTCGCCCTCTCTTAAATAAGCATGTCCCATTGCAATAATCGGCTGACTTGGTTTTCTCAATGTATTGATGGTATCAAACACTTCCTGATAGACCGATTGCACACCGTTGATAAGCTTATCGCCCGGTTCATCATCACTGGTTCGTAAATCCGCACTGCGAAGAAATGGGACTGCAGCACACCAGGCCAACGTTTCCCCTGATGCATTTTTTAAGGGAACCACCAATTTTTCAGTCAACAACAGACCCGAATCATCTCTTTCCACCGAACCAATCAAATGCAGATCAAATGATTTTAATAAATCATGGGGTGCATCCAGCTTTGAAGGCGAATCATGATTGCCGCCAATGATCACAACATTTAATGCAGGAAATCGTTGCTTTAGCGTGGCGAGAAACTGGTAAAACAACTGCCAACTGGTCGCTGAAGGATTCGCGGTATCAAAAATATCACCGCAGACCAATAACCCGTCTACTGCGCGAGTTTCGATTTCAGTAAGTAACCAATCAAGAAAATTGCGATGTTCAAAGGTACGATCAAAGCCGTGTAAACGATGACCGATATGCCAGTCAGCAGTATGTAATAGTTTCAAAATAGATCAGCAACAAAGAAGCCATATCGGTAAGATGAAGCCATGACGGGCATTTTTCAAGGTGCGGGATATTCCATTATATATTCCTCGAGTCGCCAGACGGGGTGTGTTTGCCTATCTTTGATTTTAAACCCTTGCCGTTTATAGAACGCAATTTCATCAAGATGATCAACACAAGCACGGTGAAATATCGTAGAACGGGATCGCCGGGCAGTATTTAGCAACGCTTCTGCCAGCCACTCGCCTTCATGGCAAGGCTCAACGTAGAGCTCGAGTAACTCATCAGCTTTTACGGCAATAAAACCGACCAGATGGTTTTCATTATCCGCTACCCAGATATCTGTTCCTTTTTCCAGTTGCTTACGAACTGTCTCCTGCCGGTGCCACCAGATTGCAGCTGGTAGCGATTCATCCGCATGTAAAGAAGCTTGTAACCAGATAGCGGCAAGTTGCGGCATATCTCCGGGATGGCTGCGTCTAATCACCATAGCGCCTCCTGATAGAACCTGATTTAAAGTTAAAACAACTTTTCTTGTTATGCGGTATGACTGTTATCAGGTTGTGAATCAGATCCGTTTTTTGAACCGGGAATGCCGAAGGGATCACAATGCTGTTAGAATACCTGCTCGTTTTTACCTGACAGAGGTCGCCATGTGGTTTA
>QKFI01000106.1 GCA_003251455.1 Tolumonas sp. | reverse complement strand
ATTGTAGGTGTTGATATCGGTAATTCGTCCACGGAAGTGGCGCTGGGATTGCGGGAATCCAATGGTGATTTTCGTTTTATCTCCAGTGCGCTGACTGAAACGACAGGTATCAAAGGTACCAAACGGAATTTGTTTGGCATCTACAAAGCGCTGAACCTGCTTGTGGACAACGCTGGTATTGCCTTAAGTGATTTGAAATTAATCCGCATTAATGAGGCAACACCCGTGATTGGTGATGTGGCGATGGAGACCATTACGGAAACCATCATCACAGAGTCAACCATGATTGGGCATAACCCGAAAACGCCGGGTGGCCTGGGGTTAGGTGTCGGCATCACCATTACCTTCGATGAGTTACTCTCTCGCAGTAGCAATGAGCCTTATATTGTTGTTGCACCTGCTCAGCTCGATTTTGCTGACATTGCAGGCATGATCAACGCAGCGGTCAAAGCTGGTTACAACATTGAAGCTGCTATCTTGCAACGAGACGACGGTGTTCTCGTCAACAACCGTCTCGAAAAACAAATCCCGATTGTCGATGAAGTCAGTTACATCGACAAAATCCCAATGGGAATGCTCGCAGCCGTCGAAGTTGCGATGCCCGGACAGGTCATCAGTACCCTCTCCAACCCATATGGGATAGCCACCGTCTTTAATCTATCGGCTGACGAAACCCGCAATATCGTACCGGTTGCCCGCGCATTAATTGGCACTCGTTCTGCCGTGGTCGTCAAAACGCCGAAAGGCGATGTCAAAGCACGCACGATCCCCGCTGGTCGTTTAATGATGTTCTCGAATGGCCGCACCACGACTGTCGATGTTGCATCCGGTAGTGAAAGAATTATGCAGGCAGTGACGTCCTGCCGCCAAGTCGACAACGTCACGGGTGAGTCAGGCACCAATATCGGCGGCATGCTGGAAAACGTTCGTCAAACCATGGCGGAGCTCACCAACAAACCTTCCAGTGAGATTTTTATTCAGGATCTACTCGCCGTAGACACCTTCGTTCCGGTCAATGTTCAGGGTGGTTTAGCCGGAGAATTCTCTTTAGAGCAGGCCGTCGGGATTGCCTCGATGGTGAAATCCGATCACTTGCAAATGGCGCGCATCGCGGAAGAAATTCATAACACATTACATATCAATGTGCAGATCGGTGGTGCTGAGGCAGAAGCTGCGATTTTGGGGGCTCTGACCACACCGGGCACCACAAAACCAATGGCGATCCTCGATTTGGGTGCAGGTTCGACCGATGCGTCCATTATCAATCCACAAGGTGAAATTGTGGCGACTCACCTCGCGGGCGCTGGCGATATGGTCACCATGATCATTGCCTCAGAGCTTGGGTTAGAAGATCGTTATCTGGCGGAAGACATCAAGAAATATCCGCTGGCTAAAGTCGAAAGTCTGTTCCATATCCGCCATGAAGACGGCACCGTCCAGTTCTTTGACTCGCCTCTTCCTTCGACTGTATTTGCCCGCGTGGTTGTAGTGAAAGAAGGTAAATTTATCCCGCTGCCCGGCGAATTTGCGCTGGAAAAAGTACGCAACATCCGCCGTTCCGCAAAAGAGCGCGTTTTTGTCACCAACTCACTACGTGCGCTGCAGTTCGTAAGCCCAACCGGCAACATTCGTGACATTCCATTTGTTGTGCTGGTTGGTGGTTCATCGCTTGATTTTGAAGTCCCGCAACTCGTGACCGATGCCCTTTCTCATTACAACCTGGTCGCTGGTCGCGGCAATATCCGTGGTATTGAAGGCCCACGAAATGCGGTCGCAACCGGTCTGATTCTGTCTTATCTGCGGGAGATCTCAGCATGAAGTCACTGCACGAAGAACAGCCGGTGATTGTGATTCATTCCCTTGGTGATTGCGATGCTGGGCTTTGGCAACAAGTGCTTTATGGCATCGAAGAAGAAGGAATTCCCTTTTTGATTGAACAGAACACCACCATCGACGTGGTGAACGCAGCTTATGCGGCTGCACAACGATCGCCTCTGTTGGTGGGCATGGCATGCACCCGTGAGGAAATCGTGGTGCATTTCAAGAACTTGCAGCCATCCAATCCACTGTTCAGGTTGGCAAAACCCTTAGAACAAAAAGCAGAACATTTAAGAGATCTTGGCAATAACGCAGCCAGGTTAGTGAAAGGTTTACCTTTCAAGTCGTTGTAATTCAATGTGTTAATACAAAAGCGAAACAGGAGAGCAAGCAATGAACAATGCGTTAGGACTAGTCGAGACCAAAGGATTAGTGGCCGCTATCGAAGCCGCTGATGCAATGGTCAAATCGGCCAACGTCCAGTTGGTCGGTTACGAAAAAATAGGTTCGGGGCTCGTGACCGTCATGGTACGCGGGGATGTCGGTGCAGTGAAAGCTGCGGTTGAAGCAGGCTCTGTGGCTGCGAAAAACGTCGGTCAGGTTCAGTCCTGCCATGTGATTCCACGCCCACACAGCGATGTGGAAACGATTTTACCGAAATCACTGTAACCAATGAAAGCCAGCCAGTAAGAGGTGTTCAACGTGAAAATGTCACTCGGATTATTAGAAGTCAGCGGTCTCGCGCTGGCCATTAACACAGCCGATGCCATGGCGAAATCCGCTGCGGTCACGTTGGTCGGCATTGATACATGCAAAGGTGGTGGATGGATGACCATCAAAATCACCGGCGATGTCGCTGCGGTCAATTCCGCATTGAATACTGGCGCGGCTTTAGCGGAAAAACACGGCGGTCTGATTGCGAAATCACTATTAGCCCGCCCGGATGAACAGTTGATGAAACAGGTGGTTCCGGCGCCGAAAAGTCAGCCAGAACCTGTTGCAGTTGCGCCTACGGTTATCTCTGAAGCACCAGTATCAGAAGAATCCTCTGAATCTGGAGATGATGTTTCTGAATCAGGAAATGAATCCGTTTTTACTGAAGGCACAGTGAGCGCTGAACAAGCAGTCAGCGAAGAACCCAAAGTGACATGTAATTTATGTCAGGACCCACTGTGCCCACGCCAGAAAGGCGAACCACGAAATAAATGTATTCATGCCAGAGGTCACGCATGATGGAAAAAGAACTCGTCAAAAACGCGGTATGCCATGTACTGGATGAAATGCGCCAACGGCCTATCCCGCTCGGTGTTTCGAATCATCATTTGCATTTATCCGCAGCTGATTATCAGGCGTTATTCCCAAATCAGCCGTTAGCAGTCAAAAAAGAACTGAAACAGCCGGGGCAATTTGCTGCGGAACAGACCGTGACCATTGCCGGGCCAAAAGGACATCTCAAAAATGTGCGTATTCTTGGCCCATTGCGCAGCCAGAGCCAGATTGAAGTTTCACGCACGGATGCACGTTCATTAGGTGTCACTGCCCCACTGCGTTTGTCCGGCAAACTGAGTGAAACCCCCGGCATCAAAGTGATCAGTCCGTTTGGCGAAATCACTTTAACTGAAGGCGTGATCGTCGCACTTCGCCACATTCATATGTCTCCGCTGGATGCGTTGATTTATGGCGTACAGCATGGTGATGCCGTCAAAGTGGCCATTCAGGGCAGTAGCCGAAAAACCATATTTGATGATGTTGCAATTCGTGTGTCCCCAGAAATGACACTGGAAATGCACATCGATACCGACGAAGCAAATGCAGCGGATGTCGATAATCCGAAAGCTTTTGCCACACTGGTGAGGGATTAACACATGGCAATCCTTTCTCCGAATCAAACTGAGCAAATCGTGAACCAGATCGTTGTCCTGCTACAACAACGTGAACGTGCCGTTTTTGCTACTCGCCAGTCGGATTTAGCGAAAGGATTGTCCTCTTCTGTTTATGTGCGTCATGCCAATTTACATATCCAACAGCCGGATCTTGGTTTTATCCAAAGTCTGGCAGCGATGGATCAAACGCATCCAGCCGTCGCAACTGCGTTGGATGCTATGTCTTATGGCGTACATCTACACCTCAGTGTGCATCAGAAATTATTAACTGCACTGCCAGTTTCAGAATTGAGCCGACTCTCGCTGACACTCAGCGATCATCTTGGTCAGGCAATCTGGCTGTGTGCAAAGTCAGTGATCGGCTACACCGATGTGATCAGCCTGAAACCCGGCATTTTTATGATCGCACCTCGTTCACTGTTAACCCCGCTGGCCTCAGACGTCCTGACGCAGCGCCATATTCAATGGATTCGACCGGAGTAAGTCATGCAATTAGCAAAAGTCATTGGTTCCGTCGTTTCGACACAAAAATCGCATTCTCTGACCGGCAAAAAATTGTTGCTGGTGCAACTGGTCAATGCCGATGGCACCCATCCAGAACAGGAACGGTTACGTGAAGAAGTTGCGGTTGATTCTGTTGGCGCAGGTGAAGGTGAAATCGTATTGGTTGCTCGAGGCGCTTCTGCGCGCTGGGTATTTGATGAGCCAAACGAAGCAATTGATCTGGCGATCGTCGGGATTGTTGATTCCGTTTCCCAGAATCCATCGGCGTGAGGAGTGATTGATGAGTATTTACACCAAAACCGGTGATAAAGGAACAACAGCCCTGGTGGGTGGCGCCCGCGTCAAGAAAACCGATTTAAGAGTGGAAACTTACGGCACTGTCGATGAGCTGAATGCCATGCTGAGTCTGGCCAGCAAAGCCGTTAAGGACGAAGCAAATCTGGCGTTACTCGAAGCGCTGCAATATCAGCTTTTTTATCTGGGTGCAGAACTGGCCACTGCCGAGACAAATACACCGAAAGCAGGTCAACGCTTGATCACCAGCGACGATATTACCGCAATGGAACAAGCCATTGATCGTTGTATGGCTGCACTGCCACCCGTTCATAGTTTCGTTTTGCCGGGCACATCCGAGGCTGGTAGCCGTTTACATGTGGCGCGCACAATTGCTCGCCGTGCCGAACGCCGGACAGTTGAATTATCAGAAACAGCAAACATCCGTCCTGAATTGCTCAAATATTTAAACCGACTGTCTGATTGCCTGTATGCCCTGGCGCGTTTTGAAGATCAGCTCGCGCATACCAATCAAACAGTTATCCAACGCTATCTGTCTGCAACCACACAACGACGGCTCGCTCTCCCGGAGGCTACCGATACCCAACAGGTAGCCAGCGGACAGTTAGCGTTGGACTTTTCACTGATCCATCGCATGTTGCAACAAGCGATGAAGGCAGCCAGTGAGATGCAGGTCCCTGTAGTGATTTCGCTCGCTGATCGTCATGGCAATACCATCCTGACCTACCGGATGCCAGATGCCTTATTGGTCAGTGTCGAACTGGCACCGAAAAAAGCCTACACCGCAGTGGCCTTAAAAGCTGCCACTCACGAATTAAGCGCCGCGATTCAACCGGGTGCCGACCTATTCCAACTTGAAGTCAGCAGTGGCGGCAAGGTGGTGACATTCGGCGGCGGGTATCCGCTCTATCGCGACGGTCACTTGGTGGGTGGTTTAGGGATCAGCGGTGGCACCGTTGAACAAGATATGAAAATCGCGCAAGCCGCACTTCATGGATTACATCTGGGGAAAGAAGAATGAACAACACTGAGTTAGAAAGCTTGATCCGAAACATTCTGACTGAACAGCTAACACAGCCCGCCAAAAGTGCACCGGCATGCTCTGCGACAGGCACTGCATTATTTGAAGATGTAGATAGTGCAATCAATGCAGCACATGCAGCGTTTCTGCGTTATCAGGAAGCTCCGCTGAAAACGCGTAGTGCGATTATTGCGGCCATTCG
>QKFI01000309.1 GCA_003251455.1 Tolumonas sp. | reverse complement strand
ATCCCGGATTAACCGACGAGGCTAGCCGCCGTGCGCGTCACCAGCAAGATGAACAATGGGCGGATCGATTTGCAAATGAGCCACTTTTAAGCGTGTTGCATGGCTGGTATGAACAACCTGTTTTCGGCGATTTATCGACACAAAGCAAACAACAACTGATGACGTTACGTGCAGAGAATGACCCGTCTTCACTGGCAACCGTGTTGCGTGATTATTCATTATCCGGACAACCGGACTATCGTCACTGGATCAAAACAACCTCGTTGCCACTGTTATATCTTTGCGGCACCGAAGATCATAAATTCCAGTCACTCGGCAAAGCATTGCAGCAGTCAGCCCCAGCATTAAAGTTGTCGGTCTTAACTGGCGGACATAATCTGCACCGGGCAAACCCGACTGCCATGGCATCTGTGCTGCGCCAATGGCTGAATCATTTTTCCTGAACTTGAGAGAGACCTATGTTAGATCACACCCAAGATGAACGCTGGTATGCCCCGATTGAATGGCAAGATCACAGCGAGCCGTTCGAGGATATTCTGTATCACAAATCTGCCGATGGGATTGCAAAAATCACCATCAACCGGCCTCAGGTTCGTAATGCTTTCCGTCCACTGACTGTAATGGAAATGATGAAAGCACTTCAGGATGCCCGCTTCGATGCAAATATCGGGGTGATCATTCTGACTGGCGCTGGCGATTTAGCCTTCTGTTCCGGTGGTGATCAGAAAGTTCGCGGTGATTACGGTGGATACAAAGATGACGAAGGCACCCACCATCTGAACGTGCTTGATTTCCAGCGTCAGATCCGTACCTGTCCAAAACCTGTTGTTGCCATGGTCGCCGGTTATGCCATTGGCGGTGGTCATGTCCTGCATATGCTTTGTGATTTAACCATCGCGGCAGAAAATGCCCGCTTTGGCCAGACCGGACCGAAAGTTGGCTCGTTTGACGGTGGTTGGGGCGCATCCTATATGGCACGTCTGGTTGGTCAGAAAAAAGCCCGCGAAATCTGGTTCCTCTGCCGTCAATACGATGCGCAGGAAGCACTGGATATGGGTCTAATCAACACCATCGTGCCACTGGCAGATCTGGAAAAAGAAACCGTTCGCTGGTGCCGGGAAATTCTGCAACACAGCCCGATGGCTATCCGTTGCCTGAAAGCAGCCCTGAATGCGGATTGTGATGGTCAGGCCGGTCTGCAGGAACTGGCAGGCAACGCCACCATGCTGTTTTATATGACGGAAGAAGGTCAGGAAGGTCGCAACGCATTTAATGAAAAACGCGAACCGGACTTCGGTAAATTTACCCGAAATCCTTAATACTGAGCATGACTGAAAAAAACCTGATTTTACATCAGGTTTCTTATAGCCCATGATAAGGGCATCACTCAGGCGGATAAGGAAAGCCAAAGATGGATATTACGTTATACCGTTATGCTATCCCTTTTACTGAACCGCTCACCTTCCATAAGGTTAAAGTCAAAATCCGTGAAGGTTTATTGCTGAAATGGGGAAAACGCTGGAGTGAAATTGCACCTTTACCCGGATTTTCACGTGAAAGCCTGGAAGAAGCACAGCAAGAAACCATCAATTTTTTAGAAGCCTTTAAAAAAGGCAAAACACTGCCCGTCAAGCTGCCTTCGGTACAATTTGGTCTGGACTGTGCACGACATCAATGGTCTGTCCTCAAGCATACGCCACTTGCCCCCTATCTACTGTTGCAGGGAAGTCCGTCAGATATTATCTGGAGCTGGCAGGAATGGCTCTATGACTATCCACAGCGAGTAAAACTAAAGCTGGGAAGATATCCGATGCATCATGAACTGGCCATGGTTCGAGAGTTGAACCGGCTCGCCCCAAAAACCAAATTCATTCTGGATGTAAACCAAAATTGGACACGGGAAGAAGCCTGGACGTTTTTGGGACATCTGGATCCATCCCATATTGAATATGTCGAAGATCCCTGCGCACGGTTTGAAGATGTGAAACATGTGGCGGCACATACCGGGATCGGGATGGCATTGGATGAAATATTAGCTAGCGATGAAGAATGGGATTTCTTCCCGCAATTACGCGCATTGGTTCTGAAACCTATGTTGTTGGGATCGTTGGAAAAATGCAGGGGACTCGTTGACCGCGCCCGGGCACATAACGTTAAGATCGTGATTTCATCTTCTCATGAATCGCAACTCGGCAACAAAATTCTGGCACAGCTGGCCACTGAGTGGTCTCCGGAGCAACCACCGGGGCTGGATACATTGCGTTTCCTGTCAGACACCATTTTGGATGATAATAACGAACCGGATGTATCAAAATTAAAACTCATATGGCGAAGCTAAACTGCCCGATTGAAACAGCAGCACACCAATCTCCTGAATTACCGGCATTACGTGATGCCGGTTTTCTTTTGTCTTATGCACAGTTACATCGCCGTCTATTGTCTCTCCAACAACAACTACTTGGGTACGGGTTGTCACGTGGCACACATTTATTCATTGCTTCACCCAATTGCTGGCAGTTAGTCTTACTGTTATGGGCTTGCTGGCGCGAAGGCATTGTTGCCTGCCCTGTGAATCCATCCTTTCCAAAAGATCGACAACAAGCCCTGAAAAACCGGGTACATGCACACCTGACCTGGCCTTCAGATGATATTCAGTTGCAGTTTGACAAGGGACTACCAACGGATGAGCCTGAGAATAATCAACGAACGACAACTCAGCTGGATACTGAGGCACTGAGCAATCTGATTTTTACATCGGGTAGCAGTGGCGAACCCAAAATCGTGGCACACCGATTGGGAAATCATTTGGCAAATGCTCGCGGTAGTGCAGTCCCACTGTCGCAAGGCGATTGCTGGTTGCTCTCGTTGCCGTTATTTCATGTCGGTGGACTGGGCATTCTGTTCCGCTGTTTTCTGGCGGGTGCTTGTGTCTGCTTGCCGGATCGGCATCAGACCTTAGCTCAGCAATTAAGCTCAACTCCGATCACGCATCTTTCGCTGGTGCCAACGCAGCTTTATCGTCTGCTCCATCAAGTGGATTTCCATTTTTCCCAAACAAAAATCAAACATCTGTTACTGGGTGGAGCCCCCATCCCGGAAAGTCTGACGGTCGCTTGTCAGGCACAATGTCTGGAACCGTGGGTCAGCTATGGATTATCCGAAATGGCATCACAGGTTTGTACAACTAAAGCCACGGAACCAGGTATCGTTGGTTCTCCCTTACAAGGTCGGGAAGTCACCATCATCAACGGCGAAATTTGTGTGAAAGGGAATACATTGTTCGCTGGATATTATCAGCCAGATGGTCAGCTGGATTGCCCGGTAGATGAAAAAGGTTGGTTTCATACCGGAGATGCCGGACACTGGCACAACGATGCTCTTGTCATCGAAGGGCGTCGAGACAATCAATTCATCAGTGGTGGTGAAAACATTCAGCCGGAACAGATTGAACAGCAACTCATTCAACATCCTGCGGTCGCGCAAGCGATTGTGGTCCCGACACCAGATGATGAATGGGGGATGCGAGTCACCTGCTTTATCGACTGGCACGAAGCCCCGCGTCCCTATTCGAAAATAGCCGATTGGTTACGCCAGAGCTTACCAGGCTATATGATCCCGAAAACCTGGCTTCCCTGGCCGGAACTGCCAACTGGTACGTTGAAACTGCCTCGCGCTGAATTTAAGCGACGAGCGGTTCAATCATCTTCCAGCCATTCGACACGGTAAAGTTCATGACGACGATCGTTATAATTGCGTACGCCGCCTTCATATCGCAGTTGTTTTAACTTATCTAACTCCAAATCGGTGATCAGCAGCATTTCCGTATTCGGTGTACTTTCGGACAAAATGGAGTCATGCGGGAAACAGAAATCCGACGGCGTAAACACCGCAGACTGGGCATACTGAATATTGACGTTATCTAACCGAGGCAAATTCCCGACACTACCACTGATTGCAACATAGCATTCGTTTTCTATAGCTCGGGCCTGAGCACAATACCGAACCCGCAAATAACCATTTTTAGTTTCCGTCCAAAATGGAATAAAGAGGATCTGCAACCCCCGATCCATCATCAAACGCCCGAGTTCCGGGAATTCGCTGTCATAACAAATCAATATTCCGACCTTGCCGGCATCGGTATTAAAAACACGAAGTTTATTCCCACCTTTCATGTTCCATAACCGCCGTTCTGTTGGCGTAATGTGCAATTTATACTGACAATCTTGGGTACCGTCCCGCCGGAACAGATAAGAAACATTATACATTTCTCCCTCTTCCAGCTGTGCCAGACTACCGGCAATGATATTGATGTTGTAATGCACTGCCATCCGGGCAATTTCTTCACATAAAGGCGCGGTATATTCAGAGGCCAGTAACCGCATGGCTTCTGCAGTCGGGGTATCAGGGTCAAACTGCCCTAATAACGGGACATTAAAGAGCTCGGGTAACAGCGCAAAGTCCGCCTTGTAATCAGCCAAAGCATCAATGAAATACTCGACCTGATGGACGAGTTCCTCAAAAGATTCCACGCGGCGCATTTGCCATTGGATCGTACCAATTCGCACATTACTTTTCTGCCCGCCCACCAACGGACGACTTCTGGCCTGATAATCATGGTTTTGCCAATACAGTAAGGTTGCAAAACCTTGCGAATTCTCATCCTCCGGTAAGTAGCCCCGCAGTAAACCTTTTACCTCAAAATCATTCGATAACTGGAAGCTGAGTACCGGATCATAAATCTCTTTCGCTTTCACATTCTCAATGTAATCTTCCGGTGTCATCGAATCAGCATGCTCAACATAACCAGGGATACGTCCACCCGCGATAATCGCTTTCAGATTAAACTGTCGGCACAGCTCTTTTCGGGCATCATAAAGACGACGACCTAACCGCATGCCCCGATATTCATGTTTGATAAAAACATCCACACCGTAAAGCACATCGCCTTGTGGATCATGCGTCGATAATGTGCAGTTATCCGTGATTTCAGAGTAGGTATGCTGATCACCGAAGACACAATCATTGCCAGCGCTGCAGCGACTACTTGCCCGTTATCTTCAATACATAACTGACCTTCCGGGAAACGGGCTATCTGTTGACGGTATTTGGTTTTTGTCAGCCGAAATAATCCGCCAAGTCCACCGTAGACTTCCTGCCAAACATTTTTGATATCTTCAAAGTCTTGCGGCCTGAGCTGACGTAAACGAAGCTTGTGGGTCGCCTCCGGAATGACTGTATCCTGGATATCGGCCATGATGAGATTTCCTTCTATGAGTAAGGAGAATCGCCATTCATTACAACTGACTACGACACGGAGACAGTTTAAGAAATCGCCCTGTGGCGCTCTCCTGCGGTATACACACGGAATAGCTATTTAGGATTAGAAAGCGTTTCTTAAAAAGTATAGAACATCTCGATAGATGCTTTGGAAGACCACTCGGTTTCCCGAACGGAAAAAGCTCGGGTTACCGAATGGAAAAAGATAGTGGGGTTGGCCTGTAAGCCGGGTTCTGTTCCGCTTGCGCGGTGGCAATCATTCCTCTAGGCCTGAAATCGCTCGCAGGCTCAAGCAACCTACCCGTTCCCGATGCGGGCCGCACCAAGGGAACCTATTTGGTCTTGCTCCGGGTGGAGTTTACCGTGCCACGAACTGTTACCA
>QKFI01000228.1 GCA_003251455.1 Tolumonas sp. | reverse complement strand
CAGGGCTCATGCCGAAAGCTGTCATCGCCATGTATCTCTGCTTTTTCCCGGTCACGATTGCCATGGTGCAAGGATTACGCGCACCACAAAAGTTAGAGCTGGAACTGCTACACACCTACGGTACAGGCAAGATGGACACATTCTGGCTGCTACGCCTGCCTTCTTCTCTCCCCTATCTGTTTCCAGCTTTCCGGGTGGCGATCGCCAGCGGATTGGTCGGTACGATAGTGGCAGAACTTCCGACTGGTGCCCAAGCAGGACTAGGCTCCCGCCTTCTGACCGGTTCTTATTACGGTAATACCGTACAAATTTGGTCGGCGCTCGTCATGGCTTCACTTCTGGGAGTTTGCCTGACTGCATGCGTCAGTCTGACTGAACATCTCATCATGCGAAACCGGAGGGCGCTATGAAACCTGTAACCAACGGTGTACTCAGCCTTCCCATCGTCATCGTGATGGTGCTGATCGCCTTTACCCAACCATTGCATCACTTCGGAGACGTTGCGATCACCACGTTTCAGGGCGCGTCATTACGCACTGGTTTCCTATTACTTGCTGCTGCAGTGTATGCCATCTGGGCTCCTGTCATGCTTGCTCATTCCGGTCTGCTCACCATTCTGGTGGCATTGAGCGCATGGCAACTTCTCGGTCTGGATGCACTGGAGCAGCCTTCTTCTGGATACTGGTTACTCGTCTTCGCACAAGCATTGCTGGCCCAACTCACAGTGCAGCGATTAGCCGCCGCCAATAGCAAATATCTTCCTCAAGGTCTCGTTGCTGGCTTATTCGGCCTCTGGTTGCTCTATTTCTGGCAACTGCTGGTGACCGTTTTTGCCGTACCACAAGTCCTGCTGCCAGCGCCATCCGATATTGTACTGGCGATCCTGGATAATGCGCGGTTATTAGCAGGTGACTTTGTGCAAACAGTTCTGAAGTCTGTCGTGATCGGTTATGTGCTGGGCAGTGGTCTGGGTATTTTATCTGGGGTTCTGATTGAACGTTTTCCATTCATGCAACGCGGATTTCTACCGTTAGCAAATCTAACCAGTACCATTCCTTTGGTTGGGATCGCACCCATTGCAGTGATGTGGTTTGGTTTTGACTGGCCATCCAAAGCGGCCGTCATCGTGCTGGTGACGTATTTTCCAGCCTTGGTGAGTACACTTGCTGGGTTGCAATCCACTGGCAAACTGGAACGTGAATTAATGCACTCCTATGCCGCAACCCCACGTTTCACTCTGCTCGCCCTGCGCATCCCGGCAGCAATGCCATTTATCTTCAGCGCATTAAAAGTCAATTCAACGCTGGCACTCATTAGCGCCATTGTTGCCGAATATTTTGGGTCTCCGACTGCAGGTCTGGGATTTCGGATCTCTGCGGAAGCCGCACGTATGCATATGCCCATTGTCTGGGCCGCTATTGTCGTCGCTTCCGTAGTGGGCTCTGGTCTGTATGCATTTTTGGTCCGACTAGAGCGTCGTGTCACTTTCTGGCACCCGTCGATTCGTGGGCAGGCCAGATAAAAGAAGAAAGCAAAACCGCAGCGAGTTTCACAAGGACTTGATGTGTTTCGAAACGAAAAACAGAGGATGAACCGATGAACAAAACAACCGCTTTTCGTAAACATATTCTCGCAGCCGCAACCACATTGGCACTCAGCGCAGCAGCCATGAGTGCTCAGGCAGCAGAAAAGGTTACTCTGCAGCTGAAATGGGTACCGCAGGCGCAATTTGCCGGTTATTACGTGGCACAGGAAAAAGGTTTTTATAAAGATGAAGGTCTCGATGTCACCATTAAACCAGGTGGAACCGATATCTCTCCGGTACAAGTCATTGCCGGTAAATCTGCAGATGTCATCGTGAACTGGATGCCAGATGCACTGGCAGCACGCGAAGCAGGCGTACCGCTTGTGAATATCAGTCAGATTTATGATCGTTCAGGCATGATGCTGACCTGTAAAAAATCTAGTGGCATCAGTACCCCAAAAGATTTGAAAGGCAAAACGCTGGGTGTTTGGTTCGGTGGCAACGAATATCCTTTCTTCAATTGGATGGAAAAACTGGGTTACAAACCAGATGTCGATATCACGGTTCTGAAACAAGGGTTTAACGTCGACCCATTGCTTCAAGGTCAGGCTGATTGTATCTCTACCATGAACTACAACGAATACTGGCAATTGATTGATGCCGGGATGAAACCAGATGAACTGGTGACCTTTGCCTATGAAGATGAAGGCGCTTCAACGCTGGAAGATGGGTTGTATGTCCTGCAATCTGATCTGAAAAATAAAGCATTCGTCAACAAGATGGCGAAGTTTGTGAAAGCAACGCTGGAAGGCTGGGATTACGCCGTAAAACATCCGAAAGAAGCCGCTGAAATTGTTGTAGCACAAGACGCCTCTGGTGCTTCTACTGAAGAAGTGCAGGAACGACAGATGGAAAACGTCGCTAAATTGATTACCAACGCGAACACGCCAAAAATGGGTTATCTCGACCCTGCAGCTTATCATCGCACGATCAAGGTCTTGTTAAGTGGTGGTAGCTCTCCGGTCATCAAAAAAGATCCGGGTGATGCAGCGATGACCCATGTGATCTGGGATGCAGCCGAAAAACTCTAATCCACCCGATGCGATCAGCTGATTGTGCATGTTTTTATCAGTTGATCGCATTTTTATTCATTTCCCTCTCTGATTTGTCATCAAGTGGTGATAAAGTGCGCACGTCGCCACGCAGCGACTTTTCTTTTTCAGCCCAGTAGTAGTGACAAAAATGACAGACAACATGCCGCTCGATCCAGAAAATCCGCTGAAAAATAGCGCCTTTTCCTTACTTGACGACAATCTTGATGATGATGAAAGCAAAGGCCGTATTCGTCTGAGCAATGAAAACATCATTTTAGCTGCCGCCGAACGAACCTTTTCCCGGAGTGGATTCAAAGGTACGACCATGGCGCAAATCGCCGAAGAGGCTGAATTACCAAAAGCCAATCTGCATTACTATTTCGGAAATAAGCAGAATCTCTATCTGCATGTGCTTGACCGTATCATGCACGATTGGTTGTCCCCCATGGATGAAATCACACCGGAAGCGGATCCAAAAACAGCCTTAGAAGCTTATATCCGGCATAAAATGCGAATGACATTTGAACGTCCTGATGCCTCAAAACTATTCGCGAATGAATTGCTCCAAGGCGCAAAAGTCATTCACACGCTGCTGAATACAGAGTTAAAAGAGTTGGTGCAAACGAAAGCGGCTGTCATTGATGGCTGGATTGCTGCTGGTAAAATCAAACCGGTCGATAGTACCCATCTGTTTTTCTCGATCTGGTCTCTGACTCAAACATACGCAGATTTTGATATTCAGATTTGCGCAGTCTTAGGTGAAGAAGCGCATTCTCAAGCTGCACACGATCGTGCAACCGAGCATGTATTAACTCTGATTTTTCGTACTTGCGGGCTGGAATAAGCCCGCATCTATTGCTCATTTTTGCTGCAAAAATAGCCCAATCCCGGTGCAATCGACACCAAAAAGATCATTCCAAATACACAATAGAACCCGATTTAATGCTCTAAAAGCCTATTTAACAGCCATTTCTGACCAATCGGTCAACTTGGCACGATCATCGCTTCTCTTTCTCTGAAATCTTAACCGACTGGTCAAGATTATAAAAATCACAGAGTTTCACGGAGGAGCGTTCAATGAAAAATCCCAGCCCTGTCGGCGTGGATGCACCAGGAATATTATCTGGCCGACTCAGCCCATCGGATTATGAAGCTAATTTCAGCGACAGCCATCCGCCTTTCAGCGATTCTCAGGCACTGATTGAAGCAGATCGTTGTTATTACTGTTATGACGCGCCCTGCACCACTGCATGTCCTGCCGGGATTGATGTACCGAGCTTTATTCATCGAATCGCACAGAAAAATATTCGCGGCGCTGCTGAGGTCATTCTCGAAGCAAACGAGCTAGGTGGCATGTGTGCTCGTGTTTGCCCAACAGAGCATCTCTGTGAGCAAGCCTGCGTGCGCAACGCTCAGCAAAGCAAACCGGTTGAAATCGGCCAGTTACAACGTTATGCGACAGATCTCTACTTTGTTGATCCAGGCAAACCACTGTTCACTCGTGCTGCACTCTCTGGCAAGACCGTTGCGGTTGTTGGCTCAGGTCCTGCCGGACTCACCGTTGCGCATCGCCTTTCCCGCTTAGGTCATGATGTGGTGCTGTTCGAAGCGAAACCAAAACTCGGTGGCTTGAATGAATACGGTCTTGCTAGCTACAAAACCACTGGTAACTTTGCACAGAACGAAATTCGTTGGCTGCTGTCGATTGGTGGTATCACTGTGAAACTCAACCAAGTATTGGGGCGTGATTTCAGTCTTGCTGACCTGCAACGTGACTATGATGCAGTCTTCCTTGGGATGGGTCTGGCTGGCGTCAATGCACTGGGAATACCCGAACCAGAAGTCTCGGGTATTCGTGAGGCGGTCGACTTCATTGCCGAATTACGTCAGTCCGATGAAAAAGCGGATGTTCCCGTTGGACGTCAGGTCATCGTTATTGGCGGTGGCATGACGGCGGTGGATGCAGCCGTGCAAGCAAAAAAACTCGGCGCACGCGAAGTCACCATGGTGTATCGCCGTGGTGAAGATGCGATGAAAGCTTCTGATGTCGAAATTCAGTGGGCACTTCAAAACGGTGTCACGATCCGCCATTGGGCCGCACCGAAAACCATCCTTTCTGAAGACCATCAACTGACAGGAATGACCTTCGCAATCACGCGTGACGAAAATGGAAAGCTGGTTGAAACCGGTGAGACGTTTACGTTATCAGCAGACATGGTGCTGAAAGCCATTGGGCAGAGCTATCTGCCGGAAACGGCTGGACAGGAAATCGTGCTGAAACAAGGACGCATTGCAATTGATGACGATGGCCAAACTTCGGTTCCGGGCGTCTGGGCGGGCGGGGATTGTGTCGCCGGCGGGCTTGACCTCACTGTCGATGCTGTCCGACTTGGCAAACTTGCCGCATTTTCAATCGACAAAACTCTGCGTGCAATGACCGACACCACTTCAGCAACTGCCAAGGAGGCCTGCCATGGCTGATATCAGCAGCAATTTCTTAGGGATCAAGAGTCCAAATCCATTCTGGCTGGCGTCGGCGCCACCAACCGATAAAGAATATAACGTCGTTCGCGCTTATGAAGCCGGCTGGGGCGGCGTGGTCTGGAAAACCCTGGGCATTGACCCACACGTCGTGAATGTCAGTGGCCCTCGTTATGGCACGCTTCGTTCGCAAGATCGCAAAATTATTGGCCTCAACAACATTGAGCTGATCACCGACCGCACACTCGATATCAACCTAGAAGAAATTGCCCGGGTGAAACGTAACTGGCCGGATCGGGCCTTGGTTGTGTCAATCATGGTGCCGTGCGATGAGGAATCGTGGAAATACATCCTGCCATTGGTTGAACAAACTGGTGCGGATGGCATCGAGCTGAACTTCGGTTGTCCACACGGCATGAGCGAACGCGGCATGGGTGCAGCGGTAGGTCAGGTGCCGGAATACATCGAGATGGTCACCAAGTGGTGCAAGCAATATTGCAGTCTGCCCGTCATCGTCAAACTCACACCGAATATCACGGATATTCGTTATCCAGCTCGTGCCGCTAAACGCGGTGGCGCTGATGCGGTGTCACTCATTAACACCATCAACTCCATCATCGGCGTCGATCTCGACAGCATGGTGATGTCCCCGAGCACCGGCGGTAAAGGCTCCCACGGCGGGTATTGTGGCCCTGCCGTCAAACCGATTGCACTTAACATGGTGGCGGAAATCGCCCGTGATGCAGAAACCCAAGGTTTGCCGATGTCAGGCATTGGTGGCGTATCGACCTGGCGTGATGCGGCTGAATTTATTGCATTAGGTTGCGGTACGGTGCAGGTGTGTACGGCGGCGATGGTGCATGGTTTTGGCATCGTCAAAGAGATGATCAGCGGCCTGAATAATTACATGGATGAACACGGTTACCAGACCATCGAAGACTTCCGGGGTAAAGCCGTTCCAACCGTCACCGACTGGCGTTATCTCAACCTGAATCATGTTGATAAAGCCGTCATCAATCAAGATTCATGCATTCAGTGCGGCAAGTGTCATATCGCCTGCGAAGACACGTCACATCAGGCCATCACGCACATGAAAGATGGCAAACGTCACTTCGAAGTGAAAGAACAAGATTGTGTCGGTTGCAATCTGTGTGTGTCGATCTGTCCAGTCGAAAACTGCATCACCATGCGCAGCCTCAAACCGGGTGAAATTGATTTACGCACAGGCAAAGCAGTCAGTGGCGATTACGCGAACTGGACAACCCACCCAAATAACCCGATGGCCATCAAGACCACCGAGATAGCCTAAGTTGTGGCGAAACCTTACCTAACTTAGGTACCCCCGGCTATCCACGATAGCCGGTTCAGCGGGGCAATTGCCCCTTTGATCATGAACAAGTGATGTGTAACACGAAACATGAGCAGAGAAGAGGGATCGGTTTATGAGTAAAAGTGTGCTAATCAGAGGCGGTACAGTCGTCAATGCGGATCAGGAATTTCGTGCCGACGTCTTATGTATCGATGGCAAAATTGCTGCAGTTGGTGACAATCTGAGTCGTGATGTTCCCGCAGGTTGCGAAGTGGTTGATGCTGGCGGTCAGTATGTCATACCAGGAGGCATTGACCCGCATACCCATATGAATTTTCCATTTATGGGTACCACTACCGTTGATGATTTCTTTAGTGGCACCTCCGCCGCCTTGGCTGGAGGCACGACAAGTATCATTGATTTTGTCATCCCAGATCCACAGCAACCCCTGATGGAGGCCTATCACACTTGGCGTGGCTGGGCTGAGAAGGCCGCGTCTGATTATAGCTTCCACGTTGCCATCACCTGGTGGGATGAATCAGTCCATCGGGATATGGGCACACTGGTTCGCGAAGAGGGTGTGAACAGCTTTAAGCATTTTATGGCATATAAGAATGCCATCATGTGTGATGATGAAACCTTAGTAAACAGCTTCAAACGCGCATTAGAACTGGGGGCAATGCCAACCGTCCATGCAGAAAATGGTGAACTCGTCTATCTGCTCCAGCAAGAAGTGATGAAAATGGGCATCACCGGGCCGGAAGGTCATCCGCTTTCTCGACCACCGATGGTCGAAGGTGAAGCCGCAAACCGAGCGATAGCGATTGCTGATGTACTTGGCGTACCAATTTATATTGTTCATGTTTCATGCCAAGAGTCTGCCGATGCGATTGCACGTGCGCGAGCCAGAGGGCAGCGCGTGTATGGTGAAGTACTGGCGGGTCATCTGGTGATTGATGATAGCGTCTATCGCGATCCTGATTTTACCAAAGCTGCCGCCCATGTTATGAGCCCACCATTTCGGGCGAAACCACATCAGGATGCGTTGTGGCGAGGCCTTCAGTCAGGTCAGTTACACACAACCGCAACCGATCACTGTACTTTCTGTGCCGCACAAAAAGCGGCCGGCAAAGAGAACTTTGCCAAAATTCCAAACGGTTGTGGGGGGGTAGAAGAGCGCATGGCGGTGATCTGGGATGCCGGCGTGAATACCGGTCGTCTCACACCAAGCGAATTCGTCGCGATTACCTCAGCGAATACCGCCAAACTTTTCAATATCTATCCGCAGAAAGGTGTCATCGCTGTGGGCGCTGACGCCGATGTCGTGATTTGGGATCCAACTGGCAGTAAAACCCTGTCAGCCAAAACCCATCATTCCAAAAATGACTTCAACGTCTTTGAAGGCCGAACCGTCAAAGGCATTCCGACCTACACCCTGAGTCAGGGCAATCTCGTCTGGGTCAACGGCGAATTGCGCACACAACCCGGTGCAGGCCGTTATATCAAGCGTCCCGCGTTTGGAGCCAACTTCACAGCAAATGCTGTGCGTGCAAAAACGCTTGCTCCGACTGCTGTCGAACGCTGATCAACGCCATAAAAAGGAGGAATCGTCATGGATACACAAACCGCAGAAGCACCAACCTTATCATCAGTGTCACCCGACATTCGCATTAATGGTGAACGCTTGTGGCAATCATTAATGGATCTCGCAAAAATTGGTGCAACCCCGAAAGGTGGCGTCTGCCGTCTGACCCTCACTGACCTTGACCGTCAGGGTCGCGATTTAGTGATCAGTTGGGCAAAGGAAGCAGGTCTCAGCGTCACGATTGATAAAATTGGCAACGTATTCATGCGTCGTGCCGGCAAAAACAACAGCCTGCCGCCAATCATGACGGGAAGTCATATCGACACTCAACCCACCGGGGGAAAATTCGATGGCAACTTCGGTGTGCTCGCTGGATTAGAAGTCATGCGCACCCTAAATGACTACGACATTGAGACTGAAGCGCCTGTGGAATTGGCATTCTGGACCAATGAAGAAGGCTCCCGTTTTGTCCCCGTCATGATGGGATCCGGTGTATTTGCCAAAATTTTCACCCTCGAACATGCCTATGCGGCAACCGATACAGAAGGCAAGACAGTCAAAGACGAGTTGGAACGCATTGGTTATATCGGCGAGCAAGAACCGGGCGATCATCCGATTGGTGCTTATTTTGAATCACATATTGAGCAGGGGCCAATCCTCGAGGAAAAAGATATTACTATCGGCGTGGTTCAGGCGGTGCTTGGGATTCGTTGGTATGACTGTGTCGTCACCGGAATGGAAGCCCACGCGGGTCCAACCCCGATGGAGATGCGTAAAGATGCCATTCAGGTCGCCGCCAAAGTGATGCAAGAAGTGGTCGCGATTGCTAACCGCTTTGGTCCGCACGGCCGTGGTACAGTTGGTATGGTGCAGGTGTTCCCGAACAGCCGTAACGTCATTCCGGGACAAGTCAAATTCTCGATTGATTTCCGCAACATGACCGATGCATTGGTCGATGAAATGGATGCAGCCATTCGCGATTACGCGAAACAGGTTGAGGCAGAAACCGGCTTATCAATTGCGATCACGCAGGTCTCTCATTATCCAGCTGCGCCATTCCATCCAGACTGCAAAGATGCGGTTCGCCGCGCCGCCGATAAACTTGGTTATTCGAATATGGATATCGTTTCAGGTGCAGGTCACGATGCGGTCTATATGTCGATGCTGGCACCAACCGGTATGATTTTCATCCCATGTAAAGATGGCATCAGCCACAACGAAATCGAAGATACTTTGCCGGAACAAGTCACTGCCGGCGCCAATGTTTTACTGCACGCCATGCTGGAACGGGCAGGCAGTTAATACAGCGTTTCACCTCTCTCGCTCGTAATGCAAACAGCCCATCTGGGCTGTTTTTTTATCTGGATGATCATTATTTTTTCATGCGTAACATCAACGCAATCACCGCGACAGTGGTTGCGAATCCCATCACTCCGCCCCAGCCGAAATGAGCCAGCATCTGATTAGCGATGAGTGAGCCTAACGTCATCCCGATAAACACCATTACCAGCAAAATCGCATTTAACCGACTTCTTGCAGCTGGTTCCAAACTATATACCAGCGTCTGATTAGCAATCAGAGACACCTGAACGCCCATATCAAAACCAATCGTACCGATCGCCAATACCACCAGATGCGTGGTGACAGACACCTCAACCCACGTCATTCCCATCATCATGAGGAAGAATATGGCAACCAATGTCGCCCCGATTAATGCAACGCGGACCGGCCCGATGCGATCAGCCTGACGACCGGCAATCGGCGCCATCAATGCACCTGCCGCCCCCGCCAAACCAAACAGGCCAGCGGCAGAACTTCCCATATGAAATGGCTCACCATGCAACATCACCGCGAGGGTCGACCAGAAAGCACTGAACCCCATCGACAACAAACACTGCACCAAAGATGCCTGTCGTAGTGCGCCATATTGCTGCCATAACCGCAATAATGAACCCAATAACTGCGTATACGAAAGTGTGGATGCAGCCGGAAGATTTGGTAATGCACGCCAAGCAACCAGCCAAATGCCTAGTAGACTCAGCGCCGCCAAGACAAACATGCTGCGCCAGCCAAACCAATCAGCAATGACACCGGACATGACCCGAGAGAGCAAAATCCCCAGCAGTAATCCGGTCATGACCGTACCGACGACTTTGCCCCGGCTCGCCTCTGGAGCCAGTGTCGCTGCGGTCGGAACAATATCTTGTGCCATGGTCGCCATCAGGCCAATAAACAAACTTGCCACTAGCAAGCCATTTAAGTTGTTTGCCATGGCCGCCCCCAGCAGCGCCAGCATCAACAAACCAGCTTTCACCAAAATGATGGCGCGTCGGTTATACCGATCACCCAGCGGAGCCAAAAACAAAATACCCAGCGCATAACCCAGTTGGGTCAGACTTGGGATCCAGCCAATATGTTGTGCTGGCACCTGAAATGCTTCTGTTAGCATGCCAAGCAAAGGCTGACTGTAATAAATCGTTGCTACAGAGAAACCTGCACCTGCAGCAAAAAATGTGGTTAATGAAGCAGGTAACGCTCGAGGCTCTTCTGTTACTAATTCACGCTGATGCGTTGTTTGTATAACCGACATGACAATCACCCTTCTCTCTTATGCGTTGCATCACAATTTCAGTGTCGGCTTTTTCAAATAAATACGGTAGGCAGCGAGGTCGAACTTCTGTTATACGTATAACGTATAAATCAGAGGAGATTCATCGTGGCGAATCCCAGCTCAGAGTCATTTTTCTCGACCAATACCCCTGACCGTTTAGAACTCTTAAAAACCTTTGTGCGCATCGTCGAATCGGGGAGTCTTTCTGCCGCAGCCTCACAACTCAACACCACGCAGCCCACAATCAGCAGACGATTAAAAACGCTGGAGCAAGTCTTTGGGGTAAGGTTGCTGCACCGTTCGACCCATCACCTGCGACTTTCTGAAGCGGGTGAACGCTGTTATGCCGGTGCAAAACAATTTCTGGAGCAATGGTCGATTTTTGAAGCCGATTTAACTGGTGTCGATCGGGAACCGGAAGGGTTGTTACGCATCATCGCCCCCCATGCATTCGGACAAGACCTCATGATTGAGCCTCTCGCTGAATTCATGCGATTACACCCAAAAGTCACCGTAGAATGGCTACTCCACGATGATCGCAGTATCCGGGATTTTATTGCAGAAGGGATTGATTGCGCCATTCAGGTTGGTGAAGTGCTTGATCCGGCGATGGTGCGAATTCGGCTGGCGGAGATCCCGAGAATTCTGGTCGGGTCGCCCACATTGTTTGCCGATCGACCTTTGCCACAACATCCGGACGATCTGAAAACACTCCCCTGGCTGGCGCTACAGACCTTTTACCGCACCCAAATTACTTTACGCCACATCACTGGTCATCCACATCTACAACAATCCATCGCGCCTGTGTTCAGTACCGACAGTCTGTATGCATTACGCAGTGCCGCCGTAACAGGACTCGGGATCGGGATTGGTTCATCCTGGCTGATGAATCAGGACATCGCAGCCGGCCAGTTGGTGCAATTGTTACCGGAATGGGAAGCGGACCCGCTACCAGTGTATCTGGTCTATCCATATGCCAAATACTACCCAGCCAAATTACGATTATTTATTGATTTGATGCGAAAAAACATGCCCGCAATTATTCGTTCTGCAACTTGCTGAAGGCATCCTCAGTCAGAATCTCCTGATTGAGTTGCCGATACAGCAACCAGCCAGCACCGACACCACAAACGGCCAATCCATACCAGATCCAAACCGAAGGTACCGAACCGGCAGCACCGAGCAGGCTTCCGATCATCAAATTACTCAGCAAGGCAACACAACCACCGAAACTGGCATAAAAGCCATAATAACTGCCCATCTGACCGGATTGGGCATAATGCGGTAAACGCGCCGAAAACAGCGGATAACAGAGAATTGAACCCAATGAAAACAACACCGCCTGCATGATGGTCGCCAATACCGGCCAATGACCAAGCCAGTTCATCATCAGATAACTGGTACCCATCCCTGCCAAACCGAAACCGATCGCACGAGGCATACCAAGGCTGCGTTGTACCCACAGGCTGGCTGGCAGTTGCAGCACAACACCAATCAGGGCGGTAATCGTAAAGACGCTACCCAATAAACCGGCGGTTTGATGCTGGCTTTGAATAAACGCCGGTACCGATAAATAGAGCTGATGAAACAGGACCCCATACGCTGCTGAGAACAGGGCAAACCGCAGGAAGGCACGATTTTGTACAATGGCACGCCACTGCTGAAACACATGCGTGTCCACTGGTTTCGTCAGTACTTCCAGTTTCGGCAGGTAAAACCACTGCAAACCGGTCAACAGAAAGAACACGCCACCGGAAACCAGCCCCGTCGATGATGCTGGTACTTAGCCTGATCTCGGTCTTTGCCGTCGCAAAGCCGACGGAGATCGAAGACGTCTTAGGCCGAAAAGTCACCATTGATGCGCCAGCAAAACGAGTCCTGCTTGGCTTCTACATCGAAGACTTTTTTGCAGTGGGTGGTGACAAAGCATTTGATCATTTGGCGGGGATATCCAGCGGTTGGTTTATGAAGTCTCGCCCAGCCATTTGGGATATGTATGTCGCAAGCAAACCCCAACTCGCGAAAGTGCCAAACGTTGGTAACGTGCAGGATCAAACCTTCTCGATGGAAAAGGTATTAGCCAGCAAACCTGACGTCATCATTCTCGCTGACTGGCAATACAAAGCGCTGGGCGCAGAGCTGGCCCGTTTCGATCAGGCGCATATTCCTGTGGTAGTGATTGATTACAACGCGCAGACACTGACGCGTCATCTGGCCAGTACGCGCATTTTGGGTCAGATCACAGGTGAGCCGGAACGTGCCGAAAAAATTGCCACTGCTTATGAACAGGTGGTCACCACTATTACCGATCGCATTCAGAAAGCAAACCAGCCAAAACCGAGCATTTATATTGAACTGGGTGATAAAGGTCCGGCGGAATACAGCTACACCTATGGCAAAAATATGTGGGGCGCGATGGCGGCACTGGTTGGTGGCAACAATATCGCAGCACCGTTTGTGGAAAGCTGGGGCACGATTCATCCCGAGCAACTGTTAGCCAGCAAACCAGACGTGATCATGATTGCCGGTTATGAAAGTGTGGCTAGTCCAACCGCAATGCAGATTGGTCAGGATATTCCAGCAAGTACCGTACAACAACGCCTGAAAGGCTTTACCCAACGGGCTGGCTGGTCTGATCTACCGGCCGTGAAAAACAATCGTGTCTTTGCTGTCTATCATGGCGCAACCCGCAGCATTATGGATGCAGCCCTGATTCAGTATGTCGCAAAAGCGCTTTATCCGGATCTGTTCACAGACCTGAACCCGGAAGTAAACTATCTGAAATTCTACGAACAGTATTTACCGATCCGTCCACAGGGCACGTTCATGCTGGGCATCAACGATAAACTTTGATAAAAAACGGTCCGCCAGCATTGCACTGACCGAACCGTTTTTTCTGGAGCTGATTTTATTTGTCGTAGCGTCTATTCACAACGACTGTCAAATACACTCAACACGCTATCCAGGATTGCGAGACCTTGCGTCACTTCTTCTTCAGTGATGATGCAAGGTGGCACGACGTGAATGCGGTTTTCCACCACAAACGGCAGCAGACCACTTTTCACCAGCGTCGATTTAATTTCAGCCATGGTCGCGGCGTCCATTGGTTGACGGGTTTCTTTGTTACTAACTAATTCCAGTGCCCAGAACACACCGCTACCACGCACTTCCCCAATGATTGGGTGTTTTGCGGCCAGCGCTTTCAAGCCTTCGCCTAAGACACCTTTACCAATCTTCGCAGCATTTTCCACCACACCTTCTTCTTCCATCGCATCCAGCGTTGCCACAATCGCAGCCATCGCCAGTGGATGTCCAGAATAGGTCAGTCCACCTGGGAAGAAATGGTCATTGAAATAAGCAGCGATCGGATCAGAAATCAGCACGCCGCCCGCAGGTACATAACCAGAGTTCACGCCTTTCGCGAAGGTGATTAAATCAGGCACCACACCAAATTGTTCGAAGGCAAACCAAGAACCGGTACGACCAAAACCAGCCATGACTTCATCCAGAATCAGCACAATCCCGAATTCGTCACACAGTGCACGCACACCTTTCAGATACCCTTCTGGTGGCGTCAGGATGCCTGCAGTACCCGGGATACTTTCCATCAGAATCGCAGCAATGGACTGCGGACCTTCACATTCGATCATCCGACGCAGATGTTTCAGGGCTGATGCACACTCCTCAGCCTCAGTGCCGGCAGAAAACTCTGAACGATATAGATACGGATGGAAGAAATGCACATGCCCACGCGCATATTCATTCGGTACACGACGGAAATCACCAGTCGCAACAATCGCACTACCAGTATTGCCATGATAAGAACGGTAGCCAGATAAAATCTTATCGCGACCAGTAAACAGACGAGCCATACGCATCGCGTTTTCGTTGGCATCTGCACCTGCGTTGGTAAAGAACACCTTGTTAAAGTTGTCTGGTGCACGAGCCACAATGCGCTTCGCCGCTTCACCACGCGCCAGATTCGCTGTCGCCGGTGCTATGGTTGCCAGTTCTGCAGCCTGTTGCTGAATTGCCGCAATCACTTTCGGGTGCTGATGACCAATGTTGGTGTTCACCAGCTGGCTGCTAAAGTCGAGATATTCATTGCCGTCAAAATCCCATAACCGACAACCCGAACCACCAGCAATCACCATCGGGTTGAGAGCTCCCTGAACTGACCATGAATGGAATACATATTGTCGGTCGAGTTCCCAAACATCCTGGTTCGAGACTGCCAATTCCGCAGAGATAGCTTGATTCATCATACGTCCTCACTTGCTGTATCGTCGGTGCGGGAAGTCTGTCCTCATCACCGGTACCTTTTGGTGTCAGACTAGAAAGGATTTTCGCAGACGGTTAGAGCCAGTTACCGGCAATTCCTGTGTCAGATCTGGCCTGATGAGTTCTCTTCTGTCCCCCGTGTGTTTGTGTCCCGTCCGCGGTCGGGATCTGGCTCTATTGCCACAGGACAGATCTTCGTAAAGTGACAATCAAGCTCAGGGAACGGGATGTTGCACATGGTCAGTGCTTTCTTGATCGCCTTTCTGACAGGTGTTGTGCGCGGTTATTGCGGCTTTGGTTTTTCAGTAGCTGTACACTGAAAGGGTAGGTCACCTCGGCTTTCGCCAATGGGTGGCACCGTTACTGATAATGATGTCGTGTTGGGTGATCGTGTCTCACCTGTGAGGCGACCGCACGAAATGTGTTTTAAAAGAATGAATACAGGAGTCTCAGATGGGAAATGTCGTCTTTATTACGGGTGCAACATCTGGTTTTGGGCGTGCAGCTGCACGTCGTTTTGCTCAGGGCGGTTGGTCTGTTGTTATCACGGGTCGTCGTGAAGATCGTCTGAAAGCTCTGGCGGATGAACTGGCTCCATTAGTCCCTGTTCATTATGCGGTGCTGGACGTTCGTAACAGCGAAGCGGTGAAAGCCGCAGTTGCCAATCTGCCGCCCGAATTCAAACAGGTGAAAGCGCTGATGAATAACGCGGGTCTGGCATTGTCACCAAACCCATCACAAAATGTCGCACTGGAAGATTGGCACACCATGATCGACACCAACATCAAAGGACTGGTCAATGTAACCCACGCACTGCTGCCAACACTGATTGAAACCGGTGCGGGTGCTTCGATTGTGAATATTGGTTCAATTGCCGGTCAATGGCCTTACCCGGGCAGCCATGTTTACGGTGGCACCAAAGCATTCGTCAAACAGTTCAGCTATAACCTGCGTTGTGATTTATTGGGTACAGGTGTACGCGTGACCGATCTGGCTCCGGGTATCGCTGAAACCGAATTTACACTGGTGAGAACCAAAGGCGATCAGGATGCATCTGACCGTCTGTATCGCGGGACAACAGCGCTTTCTGCAGAAGATATTGCGGAACAGATGTATTACATCGCGACCCTGCCGGATCATATCTGTATCAACCGGGTGGAAGTGATGCCAACCCGTCAGGCTTGGTCACCATTTGCGATTGATCGCGACTAAGGTCCATCGGAATAAAGAGACAGGCAGCGTTCGCCAAAACGAACACTGCCTGTTATGAGTTAACTACAAACATGAAGGCTTAACCGCAAATATTGCTTTGTACCGCCCGTACTGAACCAGTATGCCCCGTATCGATAAGATTACCGGCTACGTAAAAGTTTGGGTTTGGCTGTGATTGGTTTATCTCAGACCGTTGTATCTCAGTCCGTAAACCACCATAGCCGCCGCCGCTGCCACGCGGAATTTTCACCAGGGCCAAAACATTCTGCACGTCTTCATTGGTGATGATTTTTCCAGGGTAACGATCCCCCAGCATTTCATTCATCAAGCCCCCATTTCGATGTAATTCTGCAGGTAACTTCACCTGAGCTAAACACGCCTGTACAGCCGGAGTAGTAGTGATCATTTTTGGTGGGAATCTTTTGGCCATCATTTGGGCTCTCAAACCACCATCATTTTCAGCCTGCGCCGCACCGATAGCAAACACAGACGCCAGAATAATCATTAAATTACGAATCATGGTTTTCATTTTATCTCTCCAATTCTGTAATGAAGGACAACCGAAATCACGAGGGCACGATTGCCCGATGTGAATTACACTTGTAAGCCCGCATCGTCACTGGCTACAAGCACCTGCACCAATCACTGAAACTCTCATGGCATCTCTCTGGGTGTGAGTTTGCCGGTGTAACAAATTTGATAATGATAATGCTTTTCATATTTAGTTATAGTTGTCACAACCAGAAGAAACAGTGCATGATTGACAAGAAACTATTACAAATATCGTAATAATGAGATCGGGTATAATTGATATCACAAAAGTGATGCCGGCATTTGTCGCTGTGGTGGTTGCATTTTTTGCTGTGGGGGATACATTTGTTACTGTAGTGGGCATCAGCAGAAAAAGCGCATGATTGACAAGAAACCATTACAGATAACGCAATAATGGGGTCGGGTATGATTGATATCACAAAGGCAATGCAGGCATTTGTCGCTGTGGTGGATAAAGGCAATTTCGTCTCTGCCGCAGAAATGCTGAATACATCCACTGCAGCTATCTCCCGTCAGATCAGTGGGTTAGAAACGCATCTCGGCGCCCGGTTGCTACACCGCACAACACGACGACTATCGCTGACTGATGCTGGTCAGGAGTTTTATGCTCGCGCACAAAATATCCTCAATGATATTGCTGAAGCCGAAGATATCGTGGGTCAGCAAGTCATGCAGCCAAAAGGAACGCTGCGGATCAGTGCTCCATTGTCATATGGCATTCATGTACTGGCGCAGTTACTCACGGGGTTTCGTCGTCGTTATCCAGATCTACAACTCGATATTGATTTAACAGACCGAGCGGTTGATCTCGCGAACGAAGGCATTGATGTCGCATTGCGTATCTCTGGCAAACTTACTTCGCAACTGATTGCCAGAAAACTTCACGACATTCCGATGATTGTCTGCGCTACCCCAGCCTATCTGAAAAAACATGGCCGTCCGCAAACCCCCGAAGATCTGTCCCACCACGCCATCCTGAACTATTCCTATCTCTCTACCGGAGACAACTGGTCGTTTACCCATAAGCAGGGTAATGAAGTGCATATCCGTGTCCACGCAACCGTTCATGCCACTAACGGCGAATTGCTGACAACACTGGCACTGGACGACGCAGGCATCATCGTACAGCCAGATTTCATTCTGACACCCTATCTGGAAAGCGGTAAACTGGAGCCAATCCTGCCAGACTGGTCCATGGGGACGTTTTCACTGTATGCCATCTACCTCAGCCGCAAACATCTATCGGCCAAGGTGCGGGCATTTATTGACTACATGGTGGAAGAAGCGAGCAAAAGCTGAGAAAAAAGCCGATCAGTTCCAAGCATGAGGAATCCGATCGGCAATCCGGTTTTGGTTGCATTTATTGACGCACAATCTGCAGGATTGGAACTGCACGTGCAAACTCCATTTCATGAGTTACAACAACCATCGTATACCCTTCTTGCGATAATTGCTTCATTACTAACAAAACTTCACCAATTCTCTCTGGATCTAACTCTGAAATCGGCTCATCAGACGGCACCACTTCCGAACACACCGTCAATGAACAAGCTCAAACCCGCAGTGTCAGATTTTGAGAAAAAGCTAGCCAATTGAGACGAACTCGGCACAGCCCTTGCTTGATTGTTTTCCTTATGGATGCGGGATATCAGGGAGGTGAAGCAAATGATTGAACATAGCCTTCAAATCAATTTCGCCGATGATCGGGGATTACAGGAACAACTGCGTGAAGCGCTGGTCAGCTCGATTCTGGCCGGACGTTTCCTGCCTGATGAAACCCTGCCCTCGTGCCGCAGCTTGTCTGAACAGCTGGGCATCTCCCGCAATACCGTAGCGCTGGTGTATGAAAGCCTGCGCGATGATGGCTATCTGGTCAGTCGTCCACGCAGTGGCTATTACGTTGATCCGCGTTACCATCCCCCAGTGCACGAAGAAGAGGCACCGATCATTCTTCCGGATCATGATGCAGAAAACGCACCATCATGGGGAAGTCTGTTCAATATCTGCCCAAGCGATTTTGTTACGATCACGAAACCCGCGCAGTGGATGAAATATGACTACCCATTCATCTACGGGCAACCCGATTCAGAGCTCTTTCCAATGGAACAGTGGCGCGAAGCATCCCGTAAAATCATGGGCAGCATGCGCGATCATCACTGGGTGCATGATCAGGTTGACCAGGACTGCCCGATGCTGCTGGAGCAATTGCG
>QKFI01000035.1 GCA_003251455.1 Tolumonas sp. | reverse complement strand
CATACGGACCATGTTTGCTCCAGCTTCCAGAATCCCTTCCAGAACGCCTTCTCGGTCAGTTGCCGGACCTAACGTGGTCACAATCTTCGTTCTTCTTAACATCTTCAACTCCATGAGGTAGTTATCTAGTGATTCAAAGTTTGAAAAATTAGCAAGGTCGCCTGCAATTTTCGTGCGAGTTTTGGTTGAAAATTGCAGGACGTGAAAGAACAGCTTCTACTGTTAGAATGGGGAAAATAATGCGGGATAACCAAGTCGATTTCACTGTTGAAATGACTCGAATCGAGAATCTTTTATCCCTTCTTTGACCTTCTTCAAATTTTCACGAAATTTTGCACCGCGTCGTAAAGTGAAGCCAGTCGCTAAAACATCAATCAAGGCTAATTGCGCAATTCGGGACGCCATTGGCATGTAGATATCGGTATCTTCAGGAACTTCCATAGATAACACAAGGTTACATTGTTTTGCCAGTGGAGAATCCTTCGCAGTGATGCCAATCACGGTCGCATCGTTGTGGCGAGCCAGCGCTGCAATCTCGACCAGTGCCTTTGTACGCCCGGTATGAGAGATCACCACTACAACGTCTCCCTCTGAACTGTTAATGCTGCTCATCCGCATCATCACAATATCGTCAAAACTAATGACCGGAATATTAAAACGGAAGAATTTATTCAACGCATCGTGAGCAACAGCGGAAGAGGCACCCAGGCCAAAAAAGGATATTTTTTTAGATTGTGTCAGGAGATCGACACAACGATTCACCAATGTGGCGTCTAAACTGTTTTTCGCAACCTCAAGGCACGCGATCGTGGATTCAAAGATTTTTGCAGTGTATTCATTCGCAGTATCATTTTCTTCCACGTGTAAATTCACGTATGGCGTACCATTCGCGAGACTTTGTGCTAGGTGTAATTTGAAGTCCGGGAAGCCTTTTGTATCTAAGCGACGACAAAAACGGTTCACTGTAGGCTCGCTGACATCAGCCATTTTCGCCAATGCAGCAATGCTGGAATGGATGGCGACTTGCGGAGAACTGAGAATCACCTCTGCGACTTTTCGCTCAGATTTGCTGAAATGTTCCAGATATTTAGTGATTTTCTCTAATGTGTTCATGCCTGAGGGTCCGTTGCACAATACAAAATGTTGAATGTTTGTTATAGCAACATAAGGTAACAGATTCTGTGAGCTTAGAAAGCAAAATGTAGGAAAAAAACAACATTTGTCATGAAAGCGCCGTTGCTGTGATCTAACTGACGTTTTCAAAAAAGGAAATTGGATAGAATTTACTAATTCGTTATAACTTATTGTTAGAAGACTGTTATTCCAAAAATAAAACGCTAGGGGAAATAAGATGGTTGAACAGGTTCTGGTGGGGGATGTAGGCGGCACGAATGCTCGTCTGGCTTTATGTAGTCTGGAAGACGGTACATTGTCGCAAATCAAAAATTATTCCGGAGCCGAATACCCATCTCTTGAGGCTGTGATTCGGATTTATCTTGAAGAAACTCAGATGAAAGTGAACAGTGCATGTATCGCAATTGCATGCCCGGTCACAGGTGACTGGGTTTCAATGACCAATCACACCTGGGCTTTCTCTCAAAGTGAAATGCAGCAAAACCTTGGGTTGGAAAAGTTATCGGTCATCAATGACTTCACTGCTATCTCAATGGCTATTCCGGCACTGAAACCGGAAGATCGCATTCAATTCGGTGGTGACGAAGCGCAGGCAGGAAAACCAATCGCCGTTTATGGCGCTGGTACCGGTTTGGGTGTCGCGCATTTGGTTCATAGTGGTGAAGCGTGGATCAGCTTACCGGGTGAAGGTGGTCATGTTGATTTCGCGCCGAATAGCACAGAAGAAGTGATTCTTCTGGAAGTACTGCGTGAAGAATTAGGCCACGTGTCTGCGGAACGTTTACTTTCAGGTCCCGGACTCGTGAATATCTATCGTGGGCTGGTCAAAGCTGATGAGCGTGAACCAGAAGCGCTGCAACCTAAAGATATTACTGAACGTGCTTTAGCGGATGAAGATACGGATTGTCGTCGGGCACTCAGCTTATTCTGTGTCCTGATGGGGCGTTTTGGCGGTAATCTGGCCTTGAATTTGGGAACATTTGGCGGCGTTTATATAGCTGGCGGCATTGTGCCTCGTTTCCTTGATTTCTTTAAAGCATCTGGTTTCCGTGTCGCTTTTGAAGATAAAGGCCGTTTCCATGATTATCTGGAACCAATCCCTGTTTTCCTCATTACCCATGAGCAACCCGGATTACTCGGTTCAGGTGCATATTTGAGACAGCAGCTCGGTTATAAACTTTGATGAATTATATGAAGAGAGCGCGTATAAATGTTAAGCCCCGATCTACGGGGCTTTTTTTTATGCGGATGCAGCTTCTGATTGTATTTGATGGCAATCAATGTAGCGTTGACGTTTATTCGCTTTGATTTTCATGACATCTATTAGCACTAAACCATCAATACAATCACCGAATTCAGGATCAACCCCGAAATCCAGAAACTGAACGCCACCTGCTTCGCAGAGTTCTGAATACTGCTTATATAAGGTAGGAATACCGCAGCCAAGATTATCCAGTAATGATTTCAGAACAATCAGATCCTGATGGTAGTCGTGTCCGCCAAATTTCGACACAATCTCCAAAGCCTGCATATTATAAGGATTCCGCGAGCGCGCCATTGGCCAACGTGGGCTGAAATGCAGTTTATAAAAGGCAACCAGCAAATCCCGGGCTGCTGGCGGCAAACTGGCTGAAATAGAAACCGGGCCGAATAAATAACGATATTGCGGATTTTTCGCAAGAAATGCGCCGATACCTTGCCAGAGGTAATCGAGACTACGTTTTCCCCAATAACGTGGTTGAATAAAGCTTCTGCCTAATTCAATACCTTGATCCAGCACATGCTTCATCGCCATGTCGTAGTGGAACAAACTGTAGCTATAGAGGCCTCGTTGTCCGCGTTTTGTTAATTGTTCGGCTGTTGGCATAAAACGATAAGCGCCAATTATCTCCAGCTCATTGCTGTCCCATAAAATCAGGTGGTAATAATCATCGTCATAAGTATCGAGATCACGGCGTTGTCCGGTACCTTCGCCGACAGCCCGGAAGGAAATTTCACGTAACCGCCCTAACTCTTTCAGAATAATAGAGGAGGACTCATCAGGACGACGATATAGATAGATCTGTTTGCCATCCTGCGTGCGACCTAAAACCTCACAAGCTTCAACAGCCTTTTTCAATTTGACCCGATTTTCCGGCAGTGCAATCGGTGCTTCCGTTGTGAGGATCCCTTTTTTGTTTTGTCCTAAACGATAAAGATGTTTACGGAATAATTTAGCGAGCGCTTTCCCTGCAACCGGCATGTTTGACCATTCGTTAAAAGGAATACGAGCACCGATACGAATTTGAACCTGTTTACGTCGCTGACCAAACATCTCCCGAACGAGTAAGAGCGTCGATAACGGGCGATAGATCCACGACATGCCATAAAAGAACCAGGAGTTATTGCCGGTAATATGGATTGGCACAATCGGCGCGCGATGTTGAGTCGCAAATTTCAGAAATCCGTGATTCCATTTTCCATCTCGAATCCCATGAATATGAAGACGGGATACTTCCCCTGCAGGGAAAATGATGACAACACCCTGCTTGCTTAAATGCTCATGAATCGCAGAGATGTGCTTGCGAGAACTGTTTCCGCTCATGTTATCGACGGCTAACAGCAATTCATTTAATGGCTGGATTTGACCTAAAAGCTGATTCGCCACAATTTTGACATCACTGCGAATACGGGATACGAGCTGTAATAATGCTAATCCATCAAGAGAACCTATCGGATGATTCGCGATAATCACCGCCGGTCCCTGCGCCGGAATATGCTCAAGTTCATCTTCACAAACATTATATGTAAATGAGAAATACCGAAGCACCTGTTCAATGAAATCTAAACCAGTCAGATTCGGGTGTTTTTCGGCAAATTGAATAAAATCCTTTTCACGTAGCAAATAGCGCAGAAGCGGTTTATACCAGTTTGGTACTTTTTCCGGAAAATAGGTCGACAGGATCTCTTCGACTTTAAACATCGGGTTAACTCCATCTAAGCCAGACATGTCAAGTCTGTGCTCAGGCGATGACCGTAATGTGGCTTAACCTTGAAAGTTTTATGACGATGCGATCTGATGTGGTTTAGCGTTGTTTTATTAAAGAAACATGCCTACATTTACTTAACTTAACAAAGTTGAGACTGGGATGATGATGAAAAAACGTTGGATGGTCGCTATTTCTATCTGCCTTTTAACTGCGTGTGCTGTTTCTCCGACCGGAAGAAAACAATTAATACTGATGGGCAACAGTCAGGTTGCCGAAATGGGATTAACCTCTTTTAATCAGATCAAAGAGAAAGAAAAAATCTCGACGGATCCAAAAACGAATCAGTTTGTACAATGTGTTGCGGATGCGGTAACTCGGGTTATACCACCTCAATATGCGGCATCGAATCCTGGAAAATGGGAAGTTGTCGTCTTCGATTCGAAAGAAGTGAATGCATTTGCATTACCTGGTGGCAGAATTGGTGTTTACACCGGAATTCTGAACGTCACACAAAATCAGGATCAGCTCGCTGCCGTGATAGGGCATGAGATTTCACATGTACTTGCTCAGCATTCAAATGAGCGGTTGTCACAAAGCACGGTCGCTAATCTGGGAATGAATGCCGCCAACGAAATATTGAAGAACACTGCCAACGGAGCCACAGCTATGGCTGCGCTTGGTTTGGGTGTTCAATATGGTGTGTTGATGCCATATAGCAGAGAGCATGAAAGTGAAGCGGATATTCTTGGCGTCGATCTCATGGCGATGGCCGGATTTGACCCCCGTGAGTCAATTAAGTTGTGGCGCACGATGGCGGCTCAGAGTCAGGGAAATACTCCTTTGGAGATTTTATCGACCCATCCATCGGACCAAACACGAATCAATCAACTGCAATCGCTGATGCCTAAAGTAATGCCGGTCTATCAGCAGGCAATTTCATCAGGTATTCGACCACATTGCACAGGTTAAAGGTTCTGTAAAGGTCTGTTAACATGTGCACTTTGTTAAAAGAGCGGAGTGTTTATGTCTAAGTTATCGGACAGCAGGCTAGTTACGGTATCGGTCGTCAAATTGGTCAGCAGTTAACTGAACAAACATTTGAAGGCTTTGAAGTATCAGCTGTCTTCCAGGGCATTGAAGATGCTATCAAAAATGCACCATTTGCTGTTTCTCATGAGCAGATTGGTGAAGCATTCCGCATTCTGAACGAACAAATGGCAGCTGAAGAAGCGAAACGTGCTGAGGTGATGCAGGCTGAAAGTGTTTCATTCCTGGCTGAAAATGCGAAACGTCCTGAAGTAAAAGTGACCGAGTCAGGTCTGCAATACGAAGTTCTGGTTGAAGGTTCAGGTAAAAAACCTGCTGCTTCAGATACAGTTCGTGTTCATTACCACGGTACTTTCACGAACGGCAACGTGTTCGATAGCTCAGTTCAACGTGGTCAGCCAGCAGAATTTCCTGTTGGTGGCGTGATCGCTGGTTGGGTTGAAGC
>QKFI01000119.1 GCA_003251455.1 Tolumonas sp. | reverse complement strand
CCAATCATTTTTGAATTGGCATCGTCATTCACCATGCGGGTAAAACAGGATCGAACTTCGCCAGTCAGCGCACTCAGTTCAGCTACATTTTTTGCCCGGAAGATCCGGCTGACAATAAACAGACTGTTTTGGGATTCATAACGAATCATGTCCGATTGCGAGATCACGCCAAGTGGCTGTCCCTGCTTTAAGACCGGCAGATGGTGCACGTTGTGTTGCAACATCATCATCATCGCTTCAAAAGCCAGTTGGTGATGCTGGCAGGAAATCAGTTTCGACGTCATCACTTCGGTGACGGGCGTGTCATATGCAAGCCCTTTGGCAACGACGCGATTCCGTAAGTCCCGGTCGGTGATGATGCCAGCCAGCGAATGCTGATTCGGGTTGACGATCAATACGGAAGAAATACCGGCCTGACTCATTTTGAGCGCGGCTTCCTGCACGGTTGCCTGCGTGGATAGGGTCACTGGTTGACGGCTGATCAGCATTTCTGCGCGGGTGGTCATCAATTGGTGGTTGCTTTCAGTCCGTGCGACGGTATTACGCAGGCGGGTGCGGTCCTCAATTTCGACAATATCCGCAAAGCGATCATGTTGCTGGAACAACTCGTGAAAAATGAAAGCAGGGATCAGATAAACCAACGTATCTTCTAATGCGGTGACGGGGAAACGCATCTGGTTTTCACGCAGCAAACCAAACTGACCAAAATAGCCGCCGGCACTGAGGCGATTATAAAGTTCACCGGTACGCCGGAACACTTCCACCGCGCCGCTACGGATCACATGCCAGGCATTCACTTCCTGTCCGAAAATAAAGATTTGGGTTCCTGCTTTGAAATAGCTGACCTCAATGTTTTCAGCGATTCGAATCAGTGCCTTTTCCGGCAGTTCATCAAAGGGTGGATAACGGCGAAGAAAATCTGTGATTTCCTGATGTTCAGCCTGCATGAGCACCTCATCCTGTCTGTGTTCCGCTGAGATATCAGAGGTCGCTATCCGCGATTCTGAAGTTTCATCATAAGGCCTATTGCTACAACCGGTTTGATTGCGACGACAGCTTTTTATTCATTTACGACCGCTGTTTATCTCTCATCGACATCCACCAGTCTGCAGGTATATCTGCCAAGTCTTTGATCCACAAGCATTCTGCCATTTCGAAGATTCGGTGGATCATGATGCGGTATCCGGTCGTGTCGCAAATCGACATTGTCAGAGCGTTTCTAAACATCATGGGGCAGGTGACTGTCGATACTATGAATTTAAACCAGTCATCTGGTTCAGGGATTGAGAAATCTGTGTCACCACACGTTCCAACGGCATCAAACCAACGAAAGACGTGGCGGACAATTAAGGAGAAAGCAATGTTTGCAAAGAGCGATGACATTCAGGGATTTGACGAGGATCTCTGGGCTGCGATTCAGAAAGAGGCGGTCCGTCAGGAGGAACATATCGAATTGATTGCCTCCGAAAACTACACAAGTCCGCGTGTGATGCAGGCGCAGGGCACTGTCCTGACCAATAAATATGCTGAAGGTTATCCGGCCAAACGTTACTACGGTGGCTGCGAATATGTTGATGTGGTGGAAAAACTGGCAATTGAACGTGCCTGCCAATTATTCGGCGCTGATTATGCCAACGTGCAACCACACTCGGGTTCTCAGGCAAATGCTGCAGTGTATATGGCGCTGTGCCAACCGGGCGACACCATTCTGGGGATGAGTCTGGCGCATGGAGGTCACCTGACTCACGGTGCGCAGGTCAGCTTCTCCGGCAAGATTTATAAATCAGTTCAGTACGGCCTGAACGAAGCAACCGGCGAAATCGATTATGACCAGGTTGAAATGCTGGCAAATGAATTCAAACCAAAAATGATTGTGGCTGGTTTCTCGGCGTATTCACGCATCGTAGATTGGGCGCGTTTCCGCAAAATTGCCGATCAGGTTGGCGCTTATTTATTTGTCGATATGGCGCATGTGGCCGGTTTAGTCGCTGCTGGTTTATATCCGAATCCACTGCCATTTGCGGATGTGGTGACAACCACTACTCATAAAACACTGCGCGGCCCTCGTGGCGGTCTGATCCTGTGTAAATCAAATCCAGAGTTAGAAAAGAAACTGAATTCTGCCGTATTCCCAGGTGGGCAGGGTGGTCCGCTGATGCACGTAATTGCAGCAAAAGCTGTCGCTTTTAAAGAAGCACTGGATCCTGCTTTCACCGATTATCAAACACAGGTCGTGAAAAACGCACGTGTGATGGCGGGTGTATTCATCGAACGTGGTTATGACGTTGTGTCTGGTGGCACCGACAACCATCTGTTCCTGTTAAGCCTGATTAAACAAGGCCTGACCGGAAAGGCAGCTGATGCTGCACTCGGTCGCGCCAATATTACGGTGAATAAAAACGCCGTACCGAATGATCCGCAATCGCCGTTTGTGACCTCCGGGTTACGTATCGGTTCTCCGGTCGTGACGACCCGCGGCTTTAAAGAAGAAGAGTGCCGCACACTGGCTGGTTGGATTGCAGACATTCTCGATGTTCTCCATGACGAAGAGAAACTCGAAGCGACAATTGCTGAAGTCAAAGGAATGGTTAAAGCGCTGTGCGCTAAGAACCCGGTTTACCGTTGATAACCCGCGTAAGCGGTATGTTGTGGAGCTGATATATGCAGCGTTATTCAGGATTTGGACTTTTAAAACACAGTCTGAGCTATCACGAAAACTGGCAACGGGTTTGGCGTAATCCTACGCCGAAGAAGAAATACGACATCATCATCGTTGGTGGTGGCGGTCACGGTTTGGCGACGGCTTACTATCTGGCAAAAGAGCACGGTATCACCAACATTGCCGTGTTGGAAAAGGGCCATTTAGGCGGCGGGAATGCCTGCCGTAACACGACGATCGTGCGTTCAAACTATCTGTGGGATGAATCGGCTGAACTGTTTGAGCACTCGCTGAAACTCTGGGAAGGCTTATCGCAAGAGCTGAACTATAACGTGATGTTCTCTCAGCGTGGTTGTTATCACTTGTGCCATACCTTGCAGGATATGAGAAGCAACGAGCGTCTGGCGAATGCGAACCGACTGAACGGCATCGATAACGAGATGATTGATGCAGCGCAGTTACAACGCGAAATTCCATTACTGGATTGTGGCCCGAATACACGCTACCCAGTTTTAGGTGCATCAGTCCAACGTCGTGCGGGGAATGCACGTCACGATGCGGTGGCCTGGGGTTATGCCCGTGGTGCAGATGCGCTGGGTGTGGATCTGATCCAGAACTGCGAAGTCATCGGCATGGTCATTAACGACGGCAAAATTACCGGCGTGAAAACTAAAACACACGGCATCATCTCTGCTGATCGTGTGGGTTGTGTGGGTGCAGGTCACTCTGGCGTATTGGCAAAAATGGCTGGTTTTGAACTGCCGGTCGTTTCTCATCCGCTGCAGGCGCTGGTGTCTGAACCAATCAAACCGGTACTGGATACCGTCGTCATGTCCAACCACGTGCACGGTTATATGAGCCAGTCCGATAAAGGCGATTTGGTGATCGGAGCGGGCATCGACAGTTATGTTGGTTACGGTCAGCGTGGTTCATACCCAATCATCGAACACACGATTCAGGCAATCGTAGAAATGTTCCCGATGGTCAGCCGTGTGCGCATGAACCGTCAATGGGGTGGGATTGTTGATACGACACCGGATGCAAGCCCGATTCTGTCTGATACACCTGTGAAAAACCTGTTCTTTAACTGCGGTTGGGGAACTGGCGGCTTTAAAGGAACGCCGGGTTCAGGCCATTTATTCGCGGCGACGCTGGCGGAAGGCAAAGCGCATCCAATCGCGGCACCGTTCTCGATGTTCCGTTTCCATAGCGGAAAACTGATTGATGAACATGGCGCTGCAGCCGTTGCCCACTAAGGAGAAACACAATGTTGCTGATTTATTGCCCGCATTGTGGCGAGCACCGCGAAGAAGAAGAGTTTCACTGTAAAGGACAGGCGCACATCGCCCGTCCTGCAGACCCAGACAATCTCAGTGATAAAGAGTGGGGGGAGTATATGTACTTCCGTACCAATCCGAAGGGATTGAGCCACGAAATCTGGTATCACGGCATCGGTTGCCGCAAATTTTTCAATGTAACGCGCGATACCGTCACTTACGAAATTAAAGAAGTGTACAAGATGGGCGAAAAGCCTGCTGTCACTGAAAAGACGGCTGTCACCCAAGGATAAGGAGCACGTTCATGAGTCAGAAAAATCGCCTCCAGTCCGGAGGTCGCATTGACCGTTCCAAAGCATGTAGCTTTACCTATAACGGTCGCAAATATTCAGGATTCGTCGGTGATACCGTGGCATCTGCCTTACTGGCAAACGGTGTGGATATTGTCGGTCGTAGTTTCAAATACAGCCGTCCGCGCGGCATCATGGCTGCGGGTGCTGAGGAGCCGAATGCAATTTTTCAAATCGGATCCACCGAAGCAACCACCGTTCCAAACGTACGTGCGACCCAGCAAATGCTGTATCCGAACTTAGTGTGCAGCGCCACCAACGGTTGGCCGAATGTTGAAAATGACCTGATGGGTACCGTCGGTAAAATCGGCGGGAAGATGATGCCGCCAGGCTTCTACTACAAAACATTCATGTACCCGCAATCCATGTGGGAAACCTACGAAAAATTTATCCGTAAAGCTGCGGGTCTGGGTCGTGCACCGACTGAAGTTGATCCGGATATTTACGACAAGATGAACCAGCATTGCGATGTGATGGTGGTGGGTGCTGGCCCTGCGGGTTTAGCCGCTGCATTGGCAGCTGCTCGCAGTGGCGCACGCGTCATCATTGCCGATGAACAAAACGAATTTGGTGGTCACTTACTGTATAGCCGCGAGTTAATCGATGGCAAACCTGCGATGGCGTGGGTTCAGAGCATCGTTGAAGAACTGCGTAGCTACGAAAACGTGCAGATGTTGAAGTTTGCGACCGTGAATGGCTATCACGACCATAACTTCCTCACCATTCATCAGCAATTGACGGACCACTTGGGCGACACTGCACCGAAAGGACAGATCCGCTCACGTTTACACCGTGTGTGTTAGCAACCGGTGCACATGAGCGTCCGCTGGTATTCTCGAATAATGACGTGCCGGGTTGCATGCTGGCATCGGCGATTTCAACTTATATCAACCGTTACAGTGTGGTACCTGGCAATCAGCTCGTTTTGATGACAGCCAATGACAGTGCTTATCAAACGGCTATTGATTGGTTAGATGCAGGTCGTGAAGTGGTTGCGGTTGTTGATACCCGTGCAAACCCATCAGGTGATCTGGTCAGTGCAGCGAAAAGCCGTGGCATCAAAGTGATCACTGGCAGCGCTGTGATTGAAGTACAGGGTAAAAAACGTGTTCAGTCTGTAACCGTTTCTGGCTTGTCTTCATCAGGCGATAAACTGACGGGTTCAACTCAAAAATTGAAATGTGACACCGTGGGTAGTTCTGGTGGCTGGAGCCCGGTCGTGCATCTGTCTTGCCATGCGGGCAGCCGCCCAATTTGGAACGATGAAATCATTGGTTTTGTGCCTGGTCCAACCGTGCAGCAACAGCTGACTGTGGGTGGCATCAACGGTGTTTATCAGTTAACAGATGTCCTGAACGAAGGCTTTAAAGCCGGTCAGCAGGTCGCGAAAGATCTGAACCTGATCGTGCAGGAATGCAAAGTGCCTGCGATTGCCAACCGTCGTGAAGGCAAAGCGATGGCGGTGTTCCATATTCCACACATCAAACCAACGTCGCGTGCGCCAAAACAGTTTGTTGATCCGCAAAACGACGTGACTGCAGCGGGTATCGAAATCGCAACGCGTGAAGGTTTCGAAGCGATTGAACACGTCAAACGTTATACCGCGATGGGTTTCGGGACCGATCAGGGCAAGCTGGGTAACATCAACGGGATGGCAATTGCCGCGAAAGCACAGGGCAAAACCATTCCGGAAACCGGTACCACCGTATTCCGTCCGAACTACACGCCGGTGACTTTCGGTGCGATTGCCGGTCGTGATTGCCGTGAGTTGTTTGATCCAAAACGTTTTACTGCCATGCATAAATGGCACGTTGACCATGGGGCTCTGTTTGAAGATGTTGGCCATTGGAAACGTCCTTGGTATTACCCGAAAGCGGGTGAAACCATGCAACAGGCACTGGATCGTGAATGCAAAGCGACCCGCGATAGCGTTGCGATTCTTGATGCATCCACACTGGGTAAAATTGATATTCAGGGTAAAGATGCGCGTGAATTCATCGGTCGTATCTACACCAACGCGTGGGCAAAACTGGGTGTTGGCAAATGCCGCTATGGTCTGATGTGTCATGAAGATGGCATGGTGTTCGATGACGGGGTGACTTCGTGCTTAGGTGAAAACCACTTCCTGATGACCACCACTACCGGCGGTGCTGCAGGGGTGTTGGAATGGTTAGAGTTCTACCATCAAACCGAATGGCCTGAGCTGGAAGTTTATTTCACCAGCGTGACCGATCATTGGGCGACGATGACGATTTCAGGCCCGAACAGCCGTAAATTACTGAGTGAGCTGACCAACATTGATTTAAGTAGCGACACG
>QKFI01000390.1 GCA_003251455.1 Tolumonas sp. | reverse complement strand
TTCAGAATCAGACAATGCGGAATACTTAGGCTCTAATTCATTAATTTGTTTAACGATTTTTTTTAATGCTTTAACAGTGCGGTCATTGCGGCTACCAATGATCTTGGTAAATAGTTTGGTGATCATTATTACCCAACTCTCAGGTGGTTGATTATTCTGCTGTCCTTTCAGACAAACAATTCAAAATTCGATGACATAACGGAATATATGGGGATGCAACACGATTAATTCAAGAATTCAGTCCACATTTCCTTCAATGAAAGGGAAGATTATCACAAGAGGAAAACAGCGTCTGCCTTCTGATCGACAGAAACAAAAAAGCACCGGGCGGAATCGGTGCTTTTTTATTCAACTTCCAGATTTTGATTTTATGCGTATGCAAGTTTTGAACTGAAGTATGCAATCGGTGATTTGGCTGCATCTTCTTCAAAGGTAACCATTTCCCAAGCTTCAGCATCAGCTAACAATGCACGCAGTAACATATTATTCACTGCATGGCCTGTTTTATACGCTTTGAACTGACCAAGGATTGTGTGATTACACATATAAAGATCGCCAATCGCATCAAGCATCTTATGTTTTACAAATTCATCGTCATAACGCAAACCATCTTCATTCAGAACACGGTATTCATCAAGAACAACTGCATTATCTAAACTACCACCCAATGCTAAATTTTGAGAGTGGAGATATTCGATATCTTTCATAAAACCAAAGGTACGAGCACGGCTAATTTCTTTTGCAAACTGACGACCAGAAAAATCAAAAACCAGATGCTGGTTTTGTTTATCAAACACCGGGTGGCGGAAATCAATTTGTAAATCCATACGGAAGCCTTTGTGATAAGGACTAAACTCAGCCCATTTATCACCATCTTCAACTCGTACAGTCTTTTTGATACGAATAAACTTTTTAGCTGCGTTTTGTTCTTCGATACCACCTGATTGGAGTAAATAAATGAAAGGATGTGCACTACCATCCATCACCGGAACTTCCGGAGCATCTACTTCTACATACAGGTTATCGATACCCAACGCAGCAAGTGCAGCTGAAAGATGTTCAACTGTAGAAATACGAACACCTTGCTCGTTTACGAGCGCAGTACATAACACAGTATCACGAACAAATTTTGCATCAGCGCGTAATTCAACCTCTGGAGTCAGATCTGTACGAACATACACAATACCCGTATTTACATTTACAGGTGCAGGACGAAAGGTCAGGGACACTTTACGGCCTGAGTGCAAACCAACACCAGTTGCCTGTACGGTTTGCTTAAGTGTGCGTTGTCTGATCATAAAAAACCTCACCACAGAAAAAGGCATAGCCTATCGTACGCAATGTAACACAACTGACACAAACTTGCTAATTTTTGTGCAGTTGATCAAACTATTGGTGCGATAAGCTGAAGTAATTAATCAGCTTGTTTACGTAAAAATGCAGGAATATCCAGATAGTCAGGCTCACTACGAGTTTGTGGCTCTGCATTCACTGTTTGCTGCATCATACGATCTTCATAGCGTGGTGCGCTCTCATGCAATAGTGGTCGAGAAGGACGTTCCATTGCCTTTTGCTG
>QKFI01000059.1 GCA_003251455.1 Tolumonas sp. | reverse complement strand
CAAAGAATTGATTTGATACGCATGACGTTCCTTATCAAAAGGACATCACTGTAATAAAAAGGGCGCCTGAAGGCGCCCTGACAGATTTAATCTGTGATCAATCTTAGTTGTTGTAAGCACGTTCGCCGTGTGAAGTCAGGTCCAGACCTTCGCGTTCTTCTTCTACTGGAACACGCAGACCAACCAGTTTGTCAACGATGAAGTAACCAACGAGTGACACTAAACCAGACCAAACGATAGTAGTGATTACACCGATTGCCTGAATTTTAACTTGTGCAGCGATTGAGTAATCTGGAGCAACTGCGTTCGCAACGTAGTCCCATACACCAGTACCACCCAGATCTGGAGAAGCAAATACACCAGTCAGGATTGCACCCAGGATACCACCAACACCGTGAACACCGAATACGTCCAGAGAGTCATCAACATTCAGCATACGTTTCAGACCGTGAACACCCCACAGACATACAACGCCAGCTAAACCACCGATAACCAGACCACCGACAACACCAACGAAGCCAGCAGCAGGCGTGATCGCAACCAGACCAGCAACAGCACCTGAAGCGGCACCTAACATTGAAGGTTTACCTTTCAGCGCCCATTCAGCGATAGTCCAGGTTAATGTTGCAGCAGCAGTTGCAGCCCAAGTGTTAACGAATGCCAGCGCAGAACCACCGCTTGCTTCCAGTGCAGAGCCAGCGTTGAAACCGAACCAACCGAACCACAGTAAGCTTGCGCCGATCATGGTCATGGTCAGGCTGTGTGGAGCCATGGATTCACGACCAAAACCAACACGTTTACCGATGAAGTAAGCACCAACTAAACCAGAGATCGCTGCGTTGATATGTACAACTGTACCACCCGCGAAGTCCAGAGCGCCGTGCTGGAATAACCAACCTGCAGTTGCATTTGCAGCATCAGCAGCAGAAGCATCAGTGTATGCATCAGGACCAGCCCAGTACCATACCATGTGAGCCATTGGCAGGTATGACAGGGTGAACCAGAAAATCATGAACAGAACAACTGCAGAGAAACGAACACGTTCAGCGAACGCACCCAGAATCAGACAGCAAGTGATACATGCGAATGCACCTTGGAATGCAATGTAGATAAACTCAGAAATACCTACACCTTTACTGAAGGTTGCAGCAATCGAATCAGGCGTTACGCCAGAAAGGAATGCTTTATCGAATGTACCGAATCAGTAAATGCCAGACTGTAACCATAAGCAACCCATAAAACAGTAATCAGGCTGAATACAAACAGAACCTGCATCAAGACAGACAGCATGTTTTTGGTACGAACCAGACCACCGTAGAACAGTGCAATACCTGGAACAGACATGATAATAACAAATGCAGCACAAACCATGATCCAGGTGTTGTCACCTTTATCAACGGTTACTGTCGGTGCTTCTGCAGCTGGCGCAGCTACTGCAGCAGCTGGCGCTTCAGTCGTTACTGTAGTTGGTGCTGAAGATGTCGTATCCTCACACCAAGCTGGCGCTGACAGGCCGAATAGCCCTACCAGTGCCAAGATTGCAAACAATCGTTTCATTGTAGATATCTCCCTGATAATACCGTGTCCTGATCTCGACTATTCGGAGGTCTGAGAACTCGTTGGTCGGACGAGGATGTCACTAACCTGTGTTCTTATTGGCAGGATCTATGCCAACCTTGATCACAGAAAAAGTCGCAGAAAATAAACGTTACTGATTAAGTATCGAATAATTTGGTGCAAATAGCGCACATCAATGATGCGTTTTTAGTGCAACGCGATCATATTTGGTGCACCAAAAGAAACGTAGTCAGATATAAGGATTATCTTGAGGCATATGGGTTTTTATGGTGAGGAAGGTATGATGATGCGATATCAATACGATAATGTGATAGCGAGCAAATAAATCATGTATATCGAAGAAAAAGGTACTGGTGGACCTCGTGTTACTGCACGGGTGGGGCCTTAATGGTGCAGTCTGGCATGCTATTACCCCTATGTTGGAATCCTGCTTCAGATTGCATCTTGTCGATCTTCCTGGATTTGGGTTTAGTCGGGACGCTGTGATTGAAGAAGCAAATCTGGATCGTTGGATCGATCAAATAATTGATCAACTTCCAGCACGTTTTACCCTGCTAGGCTGGTCTATGGGCGGCTTGCTTGCCCAGCAAATAGCAATGCGTTTTCCTGAGAAGGTAAAACAATTAGTTCTCGTTGCATCAACTCCTGCTTTTCTGCAACAAGCGGATTGGCCAGGAATTCGGCCAGAAGTGTTACAAGGGTTTCATCAAGCCTTACAAAAAGATGTTGCGAAAACGATTGATCGTTTTTTAGCGATTCAGGCAATGGGTAGCGATACAGTCCGTGAGGATGTGAAGCGACTTCGTACTTGGCTGCAGGAGCGTCCTTTAGCTCATCCAACGGCTTTGGATGTTGGGTTGGATTTTCTTTCTGATGTTGATCTCCGAGATGAAGTCCATACGATCCGTTGTCCGGTATTTGGGATCTTTGGGCGACTGGATTCACTGGTTCCTGTCGATGCGGTCGACCAAATGGCACCATTGTTTTCAAACGGATTTCAAGCAACCATCATGTCCCATGTTGCACATGCGCCATTTATTTCTCATCCCGAAGAATTTATTCAGATCCTAAAAAAGAACATTGTGGAATCGTGATGAATTCAGCGTCGGCAGGGGTGCTATTCTGAACTGTTATATGACCGCCGGGTGGGTCCGGCGGCTTTGAATCAGTTTGCTTAACGACGTTTTTTGGCTTGTGCAAATGCAGCAGCGAATGCACTGTGGTTATGGTGCGGGTCATGCGAATGACTTTTTTCTACGGGTTTACTCCGTTCTTTAGTGCGTTCACCGTCAGGTTTTTTATGACCTGTTTTTGCTTGATGAACTTCGTCATCCAGTCGCATTGTTAATGCAATACGTTTTCGTGCTACATCAACTTCAACGACCTTCACTTTCACGATATCACCAGCTTTGACCACATCGCGTGGGTCGGCCACATAT